>NZ_JCACKM010000262.1:0-5578 GCF_059505385.1 Desmonostoc vinosum | reverse complement strand
CACAAGAGTTTTATTTAATTTGATTATGTAATTTAGATGTTTTTTAGCTTACTACGCGGAGCGTCTGCGATAGGAGAAGTATGGGGAATTGTCAAACGGTAGCGAGTCCGCGATAGCGTTAGCGTTAGCGAAGCGGTAGCGAGTCCTCGAGCGTCGGTACGAGCGTCAGCGGTAGCGACACAGGAGCGTCGCGTCATTACGAATTACGTTAGCGTAGCGTTAGCGAGTCCTCGAGCGTCATTACGAATTACGAATTACGAATTATTCTCCACTCCCTACTCCCCTTTTAATGAGTGGTACAACTATAGGCTGCAATTTTTCGCCTTGTAGTTGGTTCTGTGCTAGCTGGCGGGCTTCTATTGCTTGTTGATAATTCGGCTTGTATTTTATCGCTTGATCGTAAGATGCGATCGCTTCTTGATAACGTTTTAAATTTAATAATGCATTGCCTTTGCTATACCAGCTTTCGTAATGATCTGGCTTGAAACGAACTGCTTTATTATATGATGCGATCGCTTCTGCGTATTTATTTAAATTGTATTGGGAATTCCCTATATTATACCATAATTGGTAGTCATTTCGTTTCAGTGCAGTTGCCTTATTATATGATTCTATTGCCTCTGCATAGCGTTGTGTTTGATGTAGCGACCAACCCAGATTATACCAAGCTTGATAATTACTTGGATTATATTTAATTACTTGGTTAAAAGAGTTTATTGCTTCTGGATAACGTTGTAAGTTAATGAGTATATTCCCTCTAGATAGCCAAGCTTGGTAATAATCTGATTTATATTGCACGGCTTTATCATAAGCTGTAAATGCATCTTGATAACGACGTAAGTTAACTAATGAATTTCCCCAGTTATACCAGGCTTGCTCATAATCTGGTTTTAGTTCAACGACTTTTTCGTATGCAGTGATCGCGTCTTCGTATCGTTTTAAATTTTGTAGTGCTAATCCTTTCTTATACCAAGCTTCATAATCGTTTGACTGTAATTCAATTGCCTGTTCATAAGCTTTAATTGCGTTATCATACTCATTTAAACTAATTAAAGCATCGCCTTTGGCGTTCCAGACTTTTGAATCGTCATCTTTTAGTTGTATTGCTCTGTCAAAGGATGCGATCGCTTCTTGATAGCGCCGTAAATTTATCAGCGCAAAACCTCGTCCACTCCAAGCTTCTAAATAATCTGGCTGAATTTGAATTGCTCTATCATATGAAGCTAGAGCTTGTTTATATTCTTTTAATGCAAACAATGTTTTACCTTGACCATTCCATCCTTGAGCATATTCTGGTCTAATATTAACCGCTTTTTCATACACTATTAAAGCATCTTGATAACGTTGCAAATCAAACAGTGTATTTCCTTGTTTATATAATTCTGTAGCATTATTAGAATTAACTTGATGATAAATCAATACTGCTCCTATTGTGCCGACGCTAGCTAAAAATATTGTGAGTAAAATTTTTCCTAATTTACCTTTTTTAGCTTTGGGAAGTTGAGGGTTGATGAAATTATTTGGTGCAGCAACAGGAGTTAATGCGATCGTCTCTGGTTCTGGCTGGGTTAACTCTTTGAGTGCTTGTAATGCTACAGTTGCAGAAGAATAGCGTTGTCGAAAATCATAGCACACCATTTTATCTAAAAATTGAGCAAATTCTGGTGTCGCTGATGTTCGATTTTGCCAAAAAATTTCATTAGTATCAGCATCTTTTTCTAGCTGATCGGTAAATAAACCAGTCAGCGCTTGAATAGCAATTACCCCCGCAGCATAAATATCACTACTGAATTTTGGTGTACCATGAGCCTGTTCGCTGGGGATATATCCTGGAGTGCCTATAGCGATGGTAGATTTAGTAGGAGTTTGTGAGTTAATTACCTGGGTAGTGATTAGTTTAACTGCACCAAAATCAATTAAAACTAACTTGCCATCTAACTGGCGTCTTAAAATATTTCGAGGATTGACATCCCGATGAATAACATTTTGTTGATGAACAAATGCTAAGATTGTCAAAATTTCTTCTAAAAATACAATAACTTGGTCTTGACTCCAGGTTTTATCTGGTGTTAATTCTTGACTTAAATCATGACCTTCGATAAATTCTTGGACGAGATAAAATTCGGCGTTTTCTTCAAAGTAAGCTAATAATTGGGGAATGCGATCGTAGGTACCCAATTTATACAAAACTTTTGCTTCCGTATCAAATAAACGTCTAGCTGTCTCTAAAGTTTTTGGATCGCTTGCTTGAGGCTTGAGTCGCTTAACGACACACTGAGGTGAGTCAGGTAAGTGGGTATCACAAGCAACAAAAGTTTCACCAAAACCCCCTCCTCCCAAGTGACTAATAATTTGGTATCTTCCAACAAGTGTGTTTTTCAGCATCTTGTTTGCTAATTGAATACAATGCGATCTGATTCCAATCTTGCCACATTGTTTTGTGGAGAGTGGGGGGATGAGGGAGACGCGGTGAGACAGCGAGTAAAGGAGGGTTTCCCTCCGCAGGCGACTGCGAACCCGTTCGCTGAAAGCGTTCCCGTTCGCGCAGCGTCTCCGATAGGAGAAGGGTAGGGGGACGCGGAGAATGACAAATGACAATTCCCAATTCCCCATTCTCCATTCCTCATGTCCCTAATCCCCACTGGGCTTCGCCCCGCTTCGCCCCGCTTCGCCCCGCTTCGCTAATGTGGGGGCCCCGAGTTACCCATTCCCAATAATAAATGACAAATGACAAATGATTCCTATTAGCGATAACGTTTATATTTATAATCGAAGTAAGCCAATTATAAATTACTGGCTGATTGGCATTAATCTTGCCATGTTTTTATGGGAACTATGGTTAGAACTGAGTGGTAAGTTAGGCTACTTTGTCAATAGCTGGGGCGTAGTTCCTGCCCACATTAGTCAAGCAATTACAGATGCACTCTTCTCGAATCCTGCTGCTTGGGTGGTTGTGATTTGGCGCTCATTTTCTCTGATTTTCGGAATGTTTCTACATGGCAGTTTTGCTCAAATATTAGGGAATCTGCTATTTTTGTGGGTTTTTGGCAATACTTTAGAAAGTATTTTAGGACATGGGCGTTATCTAAGATTTTACTTAGTGGCTGGTATTTTAACAGCAGCAATGCAAATTTTAGTGGAACCAAATTTAACAGTACCGTTAATTGGAGCAAATGGAGCGATCGCAGCTGTTTTGGGGGCATATATAATTAAGTTTCCTAAAGTGAAAATTAATACAATTATGCCCTTAATAATTGTATACATCCCCATCGAACTACCAGCTTATTTCTATGCATTTTGGTGGTTTATCCAACAGATATTTTATGATATTGGTAGTTTAAAGATTCCACCTAATGGTGTAAATCAAGGTAGCAGCTTTTACTGGTTACAAATTATAGGATTATTTATAGGTGCGGCTTTTATGCAAATTAAGCGATGATTATTTGTGAAGTTAACTACTAACATAAAAAAAGATACTTCTATTTAGTTATTGAAGAAGGGAACAGGGAACAGTTTTTTCTATTTCCTTTTCCCTCTCCGAAGTAAGAGACCCCCATGAATATCAGTGATATGTTTCATAGGGGGTATAAATCCGCCTTTTTGTTACCCCCTATTCCCTGTTGCCTGTTCCCTCTTTAAGGATGCCAAATATGGATCGAAATCAAGAACTAGGTGCAACTTTTAATGTCGATTTACCGCTTTTGGTCGAAAGTGAACAGACTAGTTGTGAGGAAAATGAACTTTTGAATCTGACTATAGACTCTTCGCTGCTCTCGAACATGCAAATTCTGGTAGTCGATGATGAGCCAGATATCCGCGATTTAATTAGCTTTATTTTGCAAGATTATGGTGTTGAAGTAACCACCGTAGGTTCAGCACAGGAGGCGCTAAAATCACTTTCTGAGTCATTACCAGATGTTTTAATCAGTGATATAGCAATGCCTGAGATAGATGGTTATATGCTGATACGTAAACTGCGACAAAGATCGCCACAGCAAGGAGGACAACTACCTGCGATCGCACTTACAGCTTATGCAGGTGAAACCAATCAGCAGCAAGCACTCGCAGCAGGCTTTCAACTACATGTCCCCAAGCCAGTAGAACCAGAGGCATTGGTAGAAGCAATTATCGGTTTGATGTATCCGAAGGAAGTAGAGAGTGGAGAGTGGGGGACGCGGGGACGCGGAGAATAACCGCTTACTCTTTTGTGGATTAAGACAGCGATCGCATCTGTATTTTTCTACGAGTTTTTCTTATCTTTATTCACGTTCTAAAAGTTAAACTTTCTCCGCGTCCCTACGTCAGTTCTAAGGATAAGTCTTCAAGCAAACACGATACGATTGTCACTTGCGGCTTTTGCCAGCAGTTCGCAAACCTCTTGATCTGTGGTTTGGGGAAAGTTCTCATACCATAAACCGACGCTACAGAAAGGACTAGGATTTGCAACACAGACGAGAGCATCTACTTGAGCTTGCAACTTTTGACAAGTTTCGCGTGCTGCAACTGGTACAGCAACCACAATCTGAGCAGGTTGTTGTTTTCGGACAGCGGCGATTGCAGCCCACATAGTTGCACCCGTAGCTAAACCATCATCCACTAATATAACTGTGCGTCCTCGTAAATCTGGAAAAGAGCGATCGCCCCGATAAAGTCGTTCCCGCCTCTCTAGTTCATGTTGTTCTTGCAATAAAACTTTGGCAATTACCTCGTTGAAGAGATTAACTTGGCGCACGATATGCTCATTTAATATTTGCACACCACCAGAAGCGATCGCACCCATTGCTAATTCTTCTTGACCAGGCACACCTAATTTACGTACTATCAAAACATCCAAAGGTGCATTTAATGCCTTAGCAACTTCAAAGGCAACAGGAACACCACCCCTCGGTAGCCCCAACACCAGGATGTCTGAGCAGTTAGCATAAGCTGCTAACTTTTTCCCTAAAATTTGACCTGCCACACTTCGGTCTTGGAATTGCATGGTGTAATGCTCCTATTGCCTTTTGTAAATCAGCTTAAACACATCTAAATTGCATAATTTCTTACTTATAAAGCCATCTTTTGTAAATACAAATGACCAATGATGGTTTTAACCAGAGAATGTGTAACCCAAACGCACATTAGCTCAGTGTTGTGTTTTAATATCCCAAATTAATCTTAAAAAACCAAAAATATATCGCCCTCTGGCTAATGGGGCGACATCGCAAGTTAACGAATCTACCTAAAGTAAGAGCCAAATTTTACTTGGAAAATATTTACAGCAGGGGGTAGCTAACAAGTGTAGGTTTTTTAATACTTTGCGTTTTGAGCGACGCGGGGACGCGGGGATGCGGGGACAGGGGGACGCACAGAAAGATTTTGGAACGAAAAAATAGGCTTTTTCGCATTGAATGTAAAATACCTACACCTGTGAGGCAGGGGGTAGGGGGCAGGGTAGGACTTACACAGTGATATGAAAAATCAAGGGTTTGGGGAAGGTTTAGGGGTATGGGGTGTAGGGTTATAGGGGTGTAGATGTTCAAAACCCCAGTCCCCAGTCCCCAGTCCCCAGTCCCCAGTCCCCAGTCCCCAGTCCCCA
>NZ_JCACKM010000261.1:0-5613 GCF_059505385.1 Desmonostoc vinosum | reverse complement strand
CAAGTTACAACTCGAAACTGCTCGGCGCATAAATATGGCATTAGCCACCTACTCATGTCTCTCAAGTCAATCATGCTCTCATTATTTACTTCTATCATTCCCTCAGCGTCTGACTTACAGCAATGTTAAGAAAGATGCGACTAATGGATAGCTCTGGGACGGGGGAGGCTAACGCCAACGGAGAGGATGTAAGACCAATTCGCGGACGCAAATCCAAGATGCGGCAATCTTCTGTGATGTTGGAAGCTCACACTGTACCGTCAGGTCAGTGTGGGTAGTTCACTATCTGTTTTCGAGCATCAACGCGTAAAATTTGCTGTTCGCTGTTAGTCATTTGCCAAAACTCAGCATGGAAAAACCGACTAGTTATGATCTTGCTGTTTTGCTCACAACTGGTCGGGTGCGGTTTGATTAAGTTATTTTATTCACCAAATATTTTTAGCTTTGACACACCAGTAGATATTGCTTAACTCGCAACAATGTGCTAGTATTGTGATTCTTCCTTGTTAAACTCTCGTTTTTTCCCCCAACTACCTCGTTGGTTATTTTCTTCGCGCGGTTTAGCTTTATTAACTCTAAGTTGACGACCCATCCATTCAGCACCATCTAATTCTGTAATGGCTGCGTCTTCTTGGGCATCTTCATTCATATCGACAAAAGCAAAGCCGCGCATCCGCCCTGTCTCACGGTCGGTAGGCAAGACAACTCTTTTGACCTCGCCGTAGTCTGCAAATACTGCTCTTAAGTCTGCTTCGGTAGCGCGGTAGGAGAGATTTCCAACGTAAATAGTCATATGGGATCACGTAATTTTCAACAAAGAGCGATGAGTTCAGTTAAAAAGCAGATCTAACATAATTGCAAAGTTTGCATAGTTTTCTCTGATTCGCTGATGGCGACTGTTGTAGAGGAGCAACCAATCAGGTGGCATTATCTACAATCACGTGCCATCTGTCTGAACTTACGCATACGCTCATATAATACCTGATTGTGACGTTTTTCAAAGTATGAGATTTTATAAAGCTAGGTGACATATAATTAGCCACTCTTATATGTGAGGTGGAGAGTGGAGAGTGGGGAGTGGGGAGTGGGGAGTGGGGAGTAGGGCTGACAAGTGTAGGTTTTTAATATTTTGCGTTTTGAACGACCCGGGGACGCGGAGACGCAAAGACGCGCTTAAAGATTTCGGAACACAAAAATAAGCTTTTTCAGCTGAATGTAAAATACCTACACCTGTCAGAGCAGGGGGAGCAGCACTTCGACTTCGCTCAGTGAGCAGGGAAAAAATAACAAATACCCAGCCCCCAATCCCCAGTCCCCAACCCCCAGTCCCTTTTACTCAATGGAAATTTGTTGGGGGCCAGTGGCTCTACCGTTATGAGCCTCAGTTGCAAAGAGAGTGTAAGTACTGGAGTTGATTTGTTTATCCAACCAGCTTTTAACAGGATCGTCTGCAAGATTGAGTCGCAGCACTCCAGAGAAGAACCCACCTAGAAATGAGACTGGATGCTGGGTAAACTCTTTGAATATAGGTGACAATTCATCAATGAACATTAAGATTCTCCTAAGTTTGTCGTAAAAATTATAGTTTCTTCATTAATCGTAACTTGTTAGGGATTGGGGATTGGGTGTTTGTTATTTCTTCCCCGCTCACTGAGCGAAGTCGAAGAGCTGCTCCCCCACTCCCAACTCCCCACTCCCAACTCCCCACTCCCAACTCCCCACTCCCAACTCCCAACTCCCCACTCCCAACTCCCCACTCCCAACTCCCCACTCCCAACTCCCAACTCCCCACTCCCCACTCCCAACTCCCCACTCTCACGAAGTTGGCTGCTGTTCGGGGAACATGCACTTATCGGAGTCACAGCCGCTGGGGCCGGCTTCTGTTAATTCTCCTAAATCGTAGCGGCTTAATACTGCACAGAAATCATCTGTTTTTCGTCGTGCTTTTACCTCTTGAGTCAAACGTTCGTATGTTTGCTTATCTATTGGTTCAAAGGGCAAACGTGGAAATGATTGCAAATCATCAAAACGAGCTAAAAGCGCTGCTGAAATGTATCCTTCGTTATTTTGGATAGTTTCATAAATCCGCTGTCCCAGGATTTCTACTTCGTCAGATCGCAACTCTAAAGTGGCAGATGTATTATGAGTGACGTAATGTTGCTGAACTTGAAGCACAAAATCGAATTGGGCTAATACTGAAAACTTAGAAACATCAATTTCATCAGCTCCTGATAAATCAGCCCAAGGCACGGAAACGGGGATTTCTACTAACCATTCACTGACTCTATGATCAAAGGGATCGTTGAGTAAATTTCCCTGTTCATCTTTATCAGATTGAGAAGGAATGACATTATAACCATAGTCAATACAAGCTAAGGCTACTGGGTCATTTCTGCGGAAAGTGATTCGGCGAATAAATCTTTGAGCTTTGGGAGGATGCCACCCTGGACTAGCACCGGTTAATAGTGATTTAGTACCACTAGGTTGAACTGTTGTACAGCGATTTGGTCGTTTGATATGATGGCGATCGCAATAATCCCAAACAACTCGATGTACCGTCTCTCTCCAGAAACTAAGATATTTTTCTTCCTCGCGTTTCAAGGCTAATCCTTGTGCAGTTGCTGGTCTTCCTTCTGACCACCAACGTAACCAGTCAACACCAAAAGCATGAACAAAGAAATCAAATAAACCTGTGAAAGAAACGCCGACAATTGGGTCTAATTCACGGCTATATTGATAACGAGGTTCTAGGAATTTGTGATTTAAAAGTGCTACTACAGATAATGCCCCAGCGGTGAAAGCTTCTTCTTGTTCTTTATAGTTATGTGGGTCAATTTGGTTGAGGTGAACTTCAGATAAATTGCAGTGGAAATTACTACCAATAATTTCTCCGCAAGGATTTAAACCGTAACGAGCCAAACGATGCTCTAGCTCATTATGATCAAGATGAGGATGGTGTTCTTGCAACCACTGTTTCGCTGTTCCTTGGTCATATGCTTGCAAGAAATCAGCTTTTAGTGCTGATGTTGATAGTAAATCACTATTAGCTCTAGCAACAGCTTCGCCAGCCCATTGAATCGCCCCTTCACCGCTGTAA
Organism: Desmonostoc vinosum; assembly: GCF_059505385.1. Taxonomy (NCBI): domain Bacteria; kingdom Bacillati; phylum Cyanobacteriota; class Cyanophyceae; order Nostocales; family Nostocaceae; genus Desmonostoc; species Desmonostoc vinosum. The sequence continues at coordinate 2,516 of NZ_JCACKM010000261.1, read as the reverse complement.
TATTGTTTACGGACGGCCTCAATACATTCCTCTAGAGTTGGCTTGCGATGAAAAACTCTAGTATGGTTTGCCATTCTCAAGGCATCACGCTCAGGATCAATTCGCCAGTTGCCGTTTTCGTCCTGCTGCCATAAGTTATCCTTAGCAGTGGACGCTTGTTGATCCTCAGCAATAAACTGACGCATACCCGCACTATTATGTGTCAGATAGCCATCACAATAGAAACAATGTGCTTCTTCGACTTCAATGTCGTAGGTGTGGACATGATCGTAGCTACCCAAACCTTTAACTGTGACTGGGATATCTAGTGAAATATCAGCTTCAGCAATATAACGTTCATAATTGGAATCTATAGAGGGAGAACCCTGAAATCCCATATTTTGCATGTCGCTGTAGGTATAAGCTTCACGCATGATTTCGCCCGGAATGGTGAAACCATCAGCTTTGAGTCCTTGACGCAGTTGTCCTTTGAGCGAGTGAGGTGCAATTAGGGAATTGTAACGGTCTTTAAGTGCTGGAATTGTCAGGTTGTACTTGATTTGCCATTTCTGCTGCTGTGGACGATTAGTGGTGATTCTGCCAGCGATACCCAAACTAGATAAAACAGCACCTACCTGTCTGATAAACGACCGATAAACTGATGTAACCAAATCAGGAGGTTGGTTATTAACAGCACCGTTGCTATCCATTAATCCAGCTAGGTAAGCAGCTCTAATATCTACTGAACCTTGCAAAATAAAACCAGGAATCACCAAAGAAACATTAGGTTGCTGAATATGGCGATGGAAGTACTCAGCTAAGCGAATAGAGGAACAAATAGACTTGGCTGTGTTTTCACCCCTAGTAATGCTATGAGTGGCTGTCAGACCAAATAAACCTAAAGCGGCGTCTATTTTCGCTTGTGTTCTCGCTGTGAGTTCGGTATCTAAACTATTCATCGACCATTCAACACGGCCATAAGGTTTGTTGTGCTTGTTACAACCAAGGGCGATATAGCCATCACCATGAGTTAAGCCAATTAGCCAAGCTATTTCAGGCGTGAATTCAGGAATGGAAAAGGATTTAGCTGTTCGACTTTGTATCGAACCAGATTTAGGAAAATCAACAGGTAGATGAGTGACTTTTCCAGGTAAAATTTGCGTGTTGTGTAAGAGGCGATCGCCTTCAACTAAACTAGCAATAGGCTGCCAGTTGACTGCGCCTTTAGCATCTGCTAAAACAGCTTGTTTGTGATTTAAAGTTGCTCTGGGATAAGTCGCATTAGTTTCAATCTCATAAACATCCTGGTATCCTTGGTCAAATTTATCAACAACTCGCCGGAATCCCAGAGGCGTTTGCACTAAGTCGCCTACCAGGACATCGCAAATGGGAATAAGACCTTTGGAAGTATGAACTAGGGCATCTTCTGGTAAACAACGGCGAATATTACCAGCAACTATGGTGACAGCAGCCTGATCAATTAACAAGCAGCATTCAACAGAGTTTAGTTGTCTACCTATAGCTTTATTAAGGATAGATGCACAATGCTCATAAAGTCCGGGCAATTTCACAGGATTTGCAACTCCGCCAAAACCATTGAGAGTTTCTCCTGCCTGACGGACATCACTGATATCAACTATGACTTCTACAGAATTAGTAAATTGCTCATCAGTAGAGAGTTCTAAGAGGGTTAGATATGATTTCACCCAACCTTCTCGGCTATCTCCAACGTGGATAGTAACCTTGTTACCTTCTATATGAGTTTCAGTATATTCACGACGCAAGTCTTTGGGAGTGCTACCAATTTTGCCCTGCACAGTGATATGCAAAGCATTACGAATAGGAGGCAGTTGGTTAATATACTGCGGTTCTATGATGGCTCCAGTCCCACAGCCCATCATTGCTAAATCCATCATCAACCCGAAAGCACTCCAATCTTCGAGGTTAGTAGAAGTACAGTTATAAGCCCCAGAAAAATTCTTGGGCTTCGCTATCCAGTCTGTCCCACCAACCCATAACCAACGACCACTAGGCAAAGCTTTGAGGTTTTGCTGCATCTGCTTGAGGATGGCAGCCTCTTGTTGGCTTAGCTTACCCAACTCGATTAAACCTTGCAGGGTGCGATCGCATACATCATCCCATGTTTCTCTCAATCCTCCCTCTGTACGGCGGCTGTAAGTTCTAAAAAATACAGGATTAGCAGCAGGGGCTGTTTCAGGAAACTGTGCGCTTTGGCGTTTTCGTTCAAGCTCTCGAACCATAAATCAAGTCTTGTTGCTCGCGGACAAATTATGACTATACGCCAAGTAGATTCAGGATTAAAGATTGTCAAATTGTCCACTTTGCGCTAGCTCTAAAACTGTAGTATTTGCAACATAACTTTATAATGTATAATGTCTCTCACTTAGAAAAAGCTTATACAGCTAGGTTGCAATCCGAACATTGTATCTTCAGAGGGAATAGAGAACGGGCAATAGATACCCTTAGAGGCTGTTTGAAAAGTCAGGTAGTTTGTAAAAAAACTCTCTCAGTGTAAG
>NZ_JCACKM010000260.1:0-5688 GCF_059505385.1 Desmonostoc vinosum | reverse complement strand
GGACTGGGGACTGGGGACTGGGGACTGGGGACTGGGGACTGGGGACTGGGTAATTATCTTTCTCCCTCATCTCCCTCATCTCCCTCATCTCCCTCATCTCCCTCATCTCCCCTACTCCCTACTCCCTACTCCCCACTCCCCACTCCCCCATGTTTCTATACCTATCTAAACTACTACCACTGTTTTTTTATCCATTGGGACTAGCTTGTATGAGTCTAGTAGTGGCATTGGTGATGTTGTGGAAACGGCCACGCGTCGCAGCGATCGCTATTACTTTATCACTAACGCTACTGCTAGTTTGCAGCAATGCTTGGGTTGCTAAGTCACTGGTGCGATCGCTAGAATGGCAAAATATTCCACCCGCAACAGTGCCAAGTGCAGAAGCAATTGTAGTTTTGGGTGGTGCAACTAAATCAGCTTTTCCCCCTAGACCAACGGTTGATTTAAGTGAACAAGGCGATCGCATAATTTACGCAGCACAACTCTATCGCCAGAAAAAAGCTAACTTCATTATTCTTAGTGGTGGTCGCATCGATTGGCGCGGTAGTGGTTCTCCAGAGTCGGCAGATATGGCAAATATCCTCACTTCTATTGGTATTCCTGCTGAGGCAATTATTCAAGAACCTGACTCTCTCAACACTTATCAAAATGCCGTCAATGTCCGCAAAATTCTAGAGTCTCGTGGGATTAAACAGGTATTATTAATAACTTCGGCAATGCACATGCCGCGATCGCTCAAAATTTTCCAACGTCAAGGAATTAATGTTATTCCTGCACCTACTGATTTTCTGGTCAGTGAGGGTGAAATAGCTGAGCTTAGTAGTTCTCCTAAAGCCGCTATACTAAATTTATTACCAGATACTGATAATTTGCATCAATTCACTAATGCTTTAAAAGAATATATTGGCGGCTTTGTATATCGCTTACGTGGTTGGCTGTAAACAATGTCTCAAAATTTACATTATATTTTACCATTTCTGCGGCCCGAAGTTGAAGAAACCTTTGCTGCTTATCAAACAACTCACCAGTTTTATCAGGAAGTTCAAACACGCTCAGAGCATCAGCGTTATTGTGAATGGTATAACGAAACAGCAGAACGCAATCGTCAAGACTTAAAAAAAATGCGCGGCGAATTAAATATTATGCGATGGTTTCGCCGCAGATGAGTAATTTCATGTCCGCCTCAAGACTGATCATGTTGGCTGATATCATGTCCGGCTAATCACTTATCATAAAAATTTCTCCCTTCCCCCTTCGGGTGACGCTCGCAAGCTCGCTAACGCTGCGCTAACGCAGTCGCCTGCGGAGGGAAACCCTCCTTTACTCGCTGTCTCACCGCGTCTCCCTATCTCCGCGTCAGCCAAATCGTAAGTCTTTAAACGGACATGATATGACATGGAGACGCAGGAGTTTTTGATATCTTAAAAAAGAATGCAACAGATGCAAACTTTTAAACCCACGCTTAATCTAATTTCGGAATTTTGAATTGGTATTAGATAATTTCTAACTCATTATCACGTAAGTGTGCTTTAAATTTTTTACTAAACTGGACTAAAATTGGCAAATTAGCGCTCACAGGTCTATTTTCCCATTGAGTGACAATAGCTACAACATCACCCTCTGTGCCTTTGATATCAAAAGCCTGACCGCGATGCTCAGGATGATGGTAAACTACTACCGATTCTTTAATACGGACGCGATCGCCAACTTTCATATCCACATTTACACCTAACTTTTGCTTTTCCACAAGTATCTCCACAGCCATTGCTCACTGAAGTTGCTTTTTTGAAAAATAGACTGATGTAGCAGTCACGTTGAAGCACCTACGATACCAACAAAGCCAGCCTGAGAAGGCTTTGTTAAGCTTGTTCAGCAACATTACAGTCCCTTGGTACTTTGGCAAGTGGTCTAGTTCCTTTATTTTCAGTTGATTTGACATGTTCCCAAAGTTACATAAACTCTCGTAGCGAGTTGACAACAACTAGGGATAACCCAGAAGGTTCTGAGTTAGTATATCGACAAGTTATGTGGAAGAATTGTGCTTTTTCTCTTCCCTAATCGCAAACAAGCAATTTTTCCGAGCGATATTGTAGTCGTTCGGCTGTTTAGTGGAGATTAAAATCCGCACCAAATTCGCCTCCTCAATGCACTTGTTCACTCCCATGGGTGTCTCAGAGGCGCTATTGTCGAGGATGGCAAGCAGGCAAGGAAAAACTCGCTTTGCTTTTGCTATGCGCTTTAATGCCACCATTAATCTTACAACAAATAGATCTTCTGTTCCTACAGACTCAGCTATTGGCAATTCCCTATCACCTATCAATGACGGTGTGGACACAGTTGTTGCATTCTTTGGGGAAGTTGCCGACACATCTGCTGAAATCCTTGTGGATTAAATTCTCGCCAAGCCAATAATCCCAAACCCGTACCACCTATAAGCAAAACTAATATTCCAGTCAACGTTACCAAAGGTTTACTCCGACTTGGTTTTTTAATTGGTTTTTTAATTACTGCTGGTTCTGGGGTTGGTTCCTCTGTGATATCTAAATCCAGCAGCAGTGGAGAATTTTCTACTGTGATGTGTTCTTCTATTTGTGGTTCTGTTTGCGGTTCTACTTCTGGAATCTCGACTGACGGTAGCGGAGTCATCACAGGTACTGAGTATTCTGGGGAAACACGGCAATAAGTTAGAACAATTGATGTGTTATCGTGACCATTTTTTTGGTTTGCGAGATGAATCCATTCATGGACAGCATCTTCAACTGTAATTTGACCTGTTAAAACCGGGATGGCAAGATCTGGCCAATAATTTTCTATGAAGTTATTGTCACTTAAGCCATCAGAACATAACAGCAGTAAGCCATCTTCTTCTAAAATAAATCTTTGAATCAAAAATCTTAATGATTCAGCATCTTTGATACCCAAAGCTTGTGTCAAAGCATTAGCATCCGGGCGCAATAGTGCTTTTTGATACAAATTTCGCCCTGAGCGGACTTCCCGTGTGACGACATCATCATCTACTGTGAGTAACTGACAGTAGTGGCGAGTCATCCAATAGGCGCGGCTATCGCCAACATTAGCTAAGTAAAGTTCATGAGCATTATTTGTCTGCACTCGCTGCGGTATTTGCACAGCCATGACAAGAGTTGTAGCCATGCGTTCTCTACCTTGGCGTTTTTGCTCGTTATTGCGGACGCAAATCATGTTATTTGCGACTCGCAAGCTAGCTATTAGTTGTTCTTGCAATAATGCCGATGGTGTAACTTCTGTTTGTGTTGCTACTTCCATTAATAGGGCGCGGAGTTGCAATTTTAAAGACTGCACTGCCAACTGACTAGCAACCTCACCACCCTCATGTCCACCAATGCCATCGCAAACAATCGCTAAATGTGGAAGTAAAACATCATCTAACTCATTGGTAGTAGCAGGATAGCAAGTATCTTCATTTTGCGATCGCACTGTGCCAGTGTCACTAGCTCCAGCCACCTTGAGAGTTAATGGCAATTCTGCGGCAGCTGATAGCAACAGAGCATTGAGTTGAGTGGCGATCGCCTCCAACTCTACCTCAGTTTCACACATCTGTTGCACTATATTTCGTAAACTTTGAGCGACTGATGCCTTTGCAGACATTACCCAAGGTTGCCAACACTGTCCTAACTTGTGTAGAGACACGCAATCGCGCGTTTGTTCCAATTCCAGCAGTCGTACACACCAGCCTTGCACTCGTAAATTATTTGGCATCAACAAACTTTGGGACACCGACAATTCTGATAAAGGCTTCCAAAGTTGGAGAATTTGCCACAGCCAATAAACTTGTCGTACCGCCGTTGCTTGTTCCCAAGCTTCAATAATTGTTGGGTAGATATGTCCTGTTTCATCTATTGGCACATTTTCTAGTAAGAGGATATCATTCCCACCTTCATCAAGGACATGAGCAAATCCATATGGTTGAGGCAAATGTAACCGTTCTTGATATAGCTGTAGGTAAGGAATAACCTCTTTTGGTAATTCTTCTAGTATATCTGGTAACAAACCTGGTTGGGTATCCAGCCAAACTCGGCGTGAAATTACCTCATATCTATTTGCTACTTTAATACCCAATTTCACCTGATCAACCAATGAGCCAGTAGCCCAGATATAGCGGTAAACTATGGGAGTCTGACAACTGATACAAATACGGTTGCCCATAGAATTAATGGGATGATTACAACCTGGATTTACGCAATAAATTATTCGCTCAGTAGAAATCATGAAGGTATAAATTCAAGGGACAAATCAACTTTTAAAAGGGAATAGAGAACAGGCAACAGGGAACACTTCAGCCACCTCAGTGCATTGCAGGGAAATCCACAGAATTCAAATTAGAAAGCCAGCGCATTCTTATCGCCCTGCGTTGGAAAGCAACTGGCATAGATTTGAACAAAAACGTATTTTTTCTTAGTACTACGGATCTCGCAAAAAATAAAAATATTTTTTTCATAAACCAGTATTTGGGCGGGGTTTTTACTGTTCCCTTTTCCTTGCCTAAAGGGCTTGATGAATTTCAGTTAAATTTAGCTGTCAAAGTCTTGAGAGCTAGAATAGACTGGATTTGTGTACACCCGGCTACACCTTGTTACTGAAATTTATCAAAAATTCAAGAAACTGGGGACTGGGGACTAGAGGGGATGTGGTTCGACTTCTCCTGTCAAAGACACTACGCGTAGCTTGCTACCGCGTAGGAGTACAGGGGTACGCGGTAGTTGAATCTCGACTTCGCTCGATTACCGCAAAGCCGAAACTCACCAACCGGGGGATGAGGGAAAAATTTCTCCGCGTCCCCGCGTTCCATTCCCCGTGGGCTGAGCGAAATTTCTCCGCGTCCCCGCGTCCCCATTCCCCGTGGGCTGAGCGAAGTCAAAGTCCACTCCCCATTCTCCAGTATTTAAGTAGTAAATGTAGTGTCTAGGATGGCGCTATGCCAAGTTATACATTAATCTGGCTCATGGCTGGAGCAATTCTATGTTTAATGGAACTGTTCTTACCATCAGCTTTTGTAGCGTTCATGATGGGAATCAGTGCTTTTATCGTAGCGCTGCTGTCGAAAGTGGGTTTGGGAAGTTTATGGTTGCAAGTAGCAGTTTGGCTGTTACTTTCGACATTGCTAATTGTATTTTCCCGGCGATTTTTGCAACCACCACGACGACGCAAGTCAAAAATTCAGGATGCAAGCACCGCTGAAACCTTAACAGAAATTCCTGCAGGAAAAACAGGGCGGGTAATATATGAGGGGAATTCTTGGCAAGCTAGATGTGATGATGACAAACTCAGCGTAGCACCTCATCACAGAGTTTATGTAGTCAGGAGAGAAGGTACTACCTTGATTGTGATACCAGAAAATCTGGTCATGGGGAGTAGGGAATAGGGGTACTGGGGAGTGGGGAGTGGGGAGTGGGGAGTGGAGACTGGGGAATTGTCATTTGTTATTGATTATTCTCCGTGTCCCCGCGTCCCCCTTATCCCCCGGTTGGTGAGTTTCGGCTACGTTCCAACTACCGCGAAGTCGAACCTCATCCCCCTTATCCCCCTCATCCCCCTCATCTCCCTCATCCCCCTCATCCCCCTCATCCCCCTCATCTCCCTCATCTCCCTCATCCCCCCACTCCCCACTCCCCACTCCCCACTCCCCACTCCCCACTCCCCACTCCCCAC
>NZ_JCACKM010000259.1:0-5779 GCF_059505385.1 Desmonostoc vinosum | reverse complement strand
GGGACTGGGGATTGGGGACTGGGGACTGGGGATTGGGGATTGGGGATTGGGGATTTGTTATTTCTCGCCTCATCTCCCTCATCTCCCTCATCTCCCCCACTCCCTACTCCTAGTCACTAAGCGTAGTCGAAGTATTACTCCCCACTCCCTATCCTCTTCAACTTTCCAATTAGGTGATCAAAATAGGGAGCAAGTATTTCTTGCTGATTTGGTTCTACGCGTTTTAGGCTGCTAGTTTTGATGCCTTCTAGCCCTAAAACCATTGCATCTAAGGGTACTTGTAATTCTTGATAAAGCAGTTGCATGTAGTGCAGACCTTCTGTACTGGTGTAGTCGGTGTGTCTTCCTGCAATGCCGTAGGTGATGCAACGCAAAAAGTGCCAGAAGTCACGCCAACAAGCTTCAGCACGTTCGGGGGGGTACAGTCCACCGCCGGGTTGGGTGATGTTGGGGAAGGTGGATAACACCTCGGTTCTAGCTTCATTTACGATATCGCTGACGCGATCGCGTAGCATCTGTGCCACTGGAATTAATTCTACTGTGGCTGGTACAAGTTTCTGGATTTGCTGAAAATCTTCGTTTGTCAGATAACGTCCCTGGTCATCGGCTGCTTGAAATAGCTGAATAGCTGGTTGAGGATAGGTGTATTTCCAGGTATCAAAGCTAACAATCCTGGCTTTTTGGATTAATTCTTGAACTTTTTCACTAAGTTGGGGTTTTGTCATTTTGGGGAATGGGGAATTGGGAATTGGGAATGGGAAATTGGGAATGGGCAATTGAGTATTAAAAATTAAAGAATTCATAAGATATCTTCTTACCAATCCCCAGTCCCTAACCAGCCCCTAGCCCCTAATTATAAATTGCTACTCGTCGCCGCAGAACTTCTATTAAAGTTGTCAATGTTGGAGGTGGAGGGGCTGTAACTTCGATCCAATCTTGTGATATGGGATGTTGTAGTTTGAGTCGCCAAGCGTGTAGTGCTTGACCAGGCAAATTAACGCCTACTGAACGACCAGAACCATAAATTGGGTCGCCAACTATTGGATGACCGATTTTAGCGCTGTGGACACGAATTTGATGGGTGCGTCCTGTTTCTAGTTGGAAATGGATTAATGTGTAGTTACCAAGGCGTTCTAATACTTGCCAATGAGTAACGGCAGATCGTCCGCCTTGTTCTGTGGGGACAATTGCCATTTTTTTGCGGTCTTGGGAATGGCGACCAATGGGCAAATCTACAGTGCCACTTTCGGTTTTTGGTGCGCCGTAAACTACACCTAAATATTCTCGGCGTGCGGTTTTAGCTTTGAGTTGTGCTTGCAAATATTGATAAGCGATGTCTGTTTTGGCAATGGCGATCGCCCCTGTTGTATCCTTATCCAAGCGATGGACAATTCCCGGACGTTGGACTCCGCCAATTCCTGGGAGGTTGGGACAATGCGCTAAGAGGGCATTGACTAAAGTACCATCGGGATGGCCGGGTGCAGGATGAACGACTAAACCAGCGGGTTTGTTGAGAATGAGTAATTGGTCGTCTTCGTAGAGGATATCTAAGGGGATATTTTCTGCTTGTAGTTCTAAAGGTTGTGCTGCTGGGATTTCTAGAGTGATGCGATCGCCTGCTTTAATGCTAATCTTCTTAGATATGCAAACTTGACCGTTGAGTTGCACCTGACCTTGTTCGATTAACTGCTGGATGCGGGAACGAGATAAATCTGGTAATTCTTGTGAAAGGTAGCGGTCAAGGCGATCGCTGTTATCTTCAACTTGTAGATTAAATTCGATCACAATTCGTCTGGGTTAATTCCCCGTTTTTGATTTAAATAAATTTTTATAAAAAATCCTGATATTTAATAGTAATAAGTTTTCATCTTTTCTTTACTTATTTATCATGAAATTTATACATTATTTTTAATTCACTTGGAGATTTATAGTAACCTAAGTTTTAGAGGTTGTTTGAAAAGTGTTTTGCTGTGACTTTAGGCACTTTTAGATTCCCCCTAACCCCCTTAAAAAGGAGGGAACCAGTGACAGCCATAAAACTACAGATGCATCACTCAAGAGAGTAGGGGAAAGGGGGCAGGGAGTAGGGGACAGACGGCGCACCACCCGTTATGAATGAAATAAACACTTTCTTTCCCCACTCCCTATGTTTCCAGAATAGCCAGATTAGCGAAAGATACAGAAAGTCAAGCTGATTTCTGGAATGCTGTTTAGAGAAAATAACTCTGGCCAGATCAGGCTTTGGGCAATAATATGGCTGGGTGTGCTATGGCAATTCGTAATTCGTGCATTATAGCTTAGCAGAGATTGGGGAGTTTGGTATTGGGGGGTGTGGAATCTCTGTACTAAGTTAAATCCGACAGCTATATTTATTTGACAGTACTTCAGCCATTATGGCTGTGAATTTTCTTTGGGAAATTCACCGATTTGAATTGCGAATATTAATTTAATCCAGAACTATCCCGATGACAACACTTCCGATTAGTAGATATAGATTTTTCCAGAAACTCCAGCCCCTATCTCTGTTAAAAAAAATCACCAGTAAATCTGTGACTGGTTGTTTGCAGGTATTTAGCACTTCAGGTGCTTGGTCAATATACATAGATGAAGGTAAATTAATTTATGCTTGCTACTCAGAGAAAATGTTTGAGCCGCTTTATAGAAATTTGCAGCGCTTGAGTCAGCAGATTTCTACTCTCCCTCACGGTATCGATGAGCAGTTGCGGATGATTTTTGAAACTGGTATTGAGAATCAAGCTATACCAAATCCAGATTATTTAGCAATTTGCTGGTTAGTCAATCAAAAATATATGAGTCCGTCGCAGGCGGCAATACTGATAGAACAATTGGCGCTAGAGGTTTTAGAGTCATTTTTAAACTTAGAAGAGGGGAGTTATGAATTTATTCCAGAAAGTTTTCTGGATGATATGCCAAAGTTTTGCCATTTGAATCTCCGCTTACTAGTTGAAAGATGTCAAAAACAGCCTGTTGTTCCAGCCGAGGGGGCGCAATTTTTCCGAACGCAGCAACCACAAGCTCAAACAACAGCCGTAGAAACGTTATCTAGACCAAGCAGCAGTAATAAAGTTGCAGCCTACTCTAGCCGTTTTTTACAACAAAATCCTAAGACTACCGATAATAGTGGCCAAAGAATTTCGCGATTGTCTACTGAGAAAAAACTCTACACAATATTCTGTATTGATGACAGTCCTACAGTACTGAATGCCATCAAAGGTTTTTTAGATGAGCAAATATTTTCTTTTGTAGGAGTCACTGACTCTATGAAAGCTTTAATGCAAATTCTCTGTACTAAGCCAGACTTGATTTTATTGGATATCTCAATGCCTGGTTTAGATGGGTATGAACTCTGCTCTTTACTCCGTAAGCATGTGTATTTTAAGAATACACCCGTAATTATGGTGTCAGGAAAAACAAGATTTATCGATAGAGCGAAAGCGAAGATGGCTAGAGCTTCAGGTTATTTAGCTAAACCTTTTACCCAAGGAGATTTATTGAAAATTATCTTTAAACATATTGTTTAGGTTCTCAATCAATCAAGTCAAGACACTTTGGAGATTTAAGATTGAGTATTGCTAGAGTTGGTAAAATTCTGGTTTTAGAAGATTCTCTGAATGATTTGGAATTCGTGAGTAATTATTTCAGAGATAGAGGTTACAACATTATTAAAGCTAATAGTGCTAAAGAAGCTCTGGAAATAGTCCTGGAAGAAAAGCCAGATGCGATTATTACTGATGTGGTAATGCCAGGAATGAGTGGATTTGAGTTGTGTCGCTTCCTCAACAGAAATTCCACTCATCAGAAAGTGCCAATTGTGATTTGTAGTAGCAAAAATCAGACAATTCATCATTTGTGGGCGAGAAAACAAGGTGCTGACGCTTACATAACTGAACCGTATACGCCTGAGTTGTTACTGAGTGTGATTCAGTCAGTAGCTGCTTGAATCTCATACTAATTCGTAATTCGTAATTGAAAATGGGGAATTGGGAATTGGTGTTTGTTATTTCTCCCTCTGTTCCCCCTGCCTCCCCAGCTTTTTACTCCCTCATCTCTCAAGTTGGGCGACAACTAGATAGGATGCTGTGCATATTTACTACTGATCCTATAACAGCGATCGCAGGTGCGCCAAATCCAGTTTGTTCTACCTGTTCGACAATTGTCGCTAATGTACCAATCAATTCTTCTTGTTCTGGTCGCGTACCCCAACGTACTAAACCAATTGGTGTTTCTAAGCTCAATCTTGCTGCACTCAATTGTTCTACAATATACGGTAAGTTGTGAATCCCCATGTAAATCACAATCGTTTCGGAACCGTGGGCGATCGCACTCCAATTCACTGCTGGTTTATACTTACCCGCTGCCTCGTGCCCAGTAACAAATGTCACCGAAGAGCTATATAACCTATGAGTTAGAGGAATGCCTGCGTAGGCTGGTGCAGCGATTCCCGAAGTAATACCGGGCACTACCTCGACTGAGATGCCAGCCTCTACTAATTCTGCCATTTCCTCACCACCTCGACCAAAGATAAAGGGATCGCCACCTTTGAGCCGGATCACAATTGCATGATCCTGGGCTTTATCAATCAGCAGTTGCGTTGTTTCTTCTTGTAACAGCGAGTGTCTCCCCATGCGCTTACCGGCATTAATTTGTTCGGCTTGGGGATTAATCATTGCCAAAATTGCTGGACTTACTAAAGCATCATAGATAACTACGTCTGCACATTCGAGTAAACCTTTCGCCTTGAGGGTGACTAGTCCTGGATCTCCTGGCCCCGCACCTACTAAATAAACCTTTCCCAAATACTTTCTTGCCTCTGTTTCTGTGCGGCTCATTTATTGATTAAGTCCCAAATTAAATCGGCTAATTCTGCATTTGCTCCCAGAGGTTCCGCTAGTTGGAAAGTTACCTCGGGAAATTGTAATTTTAGCTTTTCTGTTGACTGAGCGATCGCATCTGTTATACCACCAGGGAATAAAAAGTATGGCAGAATTGCAATTTCCCTGTAACCCGCAGCGATCAAATCTTTCACTTGCAATTCTAAACTAGGAGGTACAGACCAGTAAGCAACTACTGCTCCTAACTCTTTAGCCATTGCTTCTACTGGCTGCCCAGAAAGTGGGCGACGGCTACCGTGGGCTAACAAAATCCATGCTTGTGTTTTGATAGCAGTCATTGATTTTGCTAGCAATTTCTCTAAAGCGGGATGACTACCCAAATATGGTTGCAGCTCAATTTTAATATCTAGACCAAGAGCCTGTTGTGCTAGTGCAACTTGTGCCGGAATATCTGTCATTACATGCACTCCCGGCAGCAGAAACAGCGGTATGATTTTTAGGCGATCGCACTCAAAAGCGTTCTGAGCAAATTGTTTAATCTGTTCGTGCAACGACTTAGAAACAACTTCTAAGTAAGCTACGCCTACAAACTTTTCATCACTTGGCTGAGAAACTACGCTATTAGCAGAAGCTGCTTGATTATAGCTATCATCTAGTTTGTTACGTATTAGCCCCGCCAGTTGTCGCATGGCGATTTCTGGACGCGGATCGCGACTTCCGTGAGATACCAATAGATATGCAGATAGCATTGGCAAGGGTGAAATTTTTAGTTACTATTTTTGTTATTCTAAATCCCCTTTAACTAGTTCCGTGGGTTTAAGTCCCCCGGTTCTATAATCGGCAAGTTTTGTGTAGGGGTCTGTCTTATACCAATTCGTAATGACGCGACGCTCCTGTGTCGCTCTAAGCGAAGCTATGCCGCAGGC
>NZ_JCACKM010000258.1:0-5955 GCF_059505385.1 Desmonostoc vinosum | reverse complement strand
TTCCCAGTCCCCAGTCCCCAGTCCCCAGTCCCCAGTCCCCAGTCCCCAGTCCCCAGTCCCCTAAGTCAAGGCAGCTACAGAAACTTTACCAGCAATAGAGAGGGCGATCGCGGTTAATGCTTTTGCAGAAGCTGAATCTGGCTGTGCCACAACTATTGGGACGCCGTTGTCACCGCCTACTCGTGTGGAAATTTCTAGCGGGACGCACCCCAAAAGAGGTACTCCCAACTCAGCTGCTGTTTTTGAACCACCGCCAGAACCAAATATGTCATATTGCTTATCTGGCATATCTGGTGGAATAAAATAACTCATATTTTCCACTATTCCCAAGACAGAAACGTTCATTTGCTGGAACATCCGCAAACCTTTACGAGAATCTAGCAAAGCGACGTTTTGTGGCGTTGTCACAATTACAGCCCCTGCCATTGGAACAGCTTGTGTCAAAGTTAGCTGAGCATCTCCTGTTCCCGGTGGCATATCTACAATCAAGTAGTCCAGTTCTCCCCATTGCACTTGATAAAGAAACTGGCGAATCACACCATTCAGCATTGGCCCCCGCCAAATCACTGGTTGATCTCGATCAATCAAAAAACCCATTGATACTAATTTGACACCATGATTGAAAGCAGGTTCGAGGATTTCTCCTGTTTCAGTTGAGCGGACTGTAATTTGAGCATCAGCTAAACCCAACATTGTGGGATCATTGGGGCCATAAATGTCGGCATCTAATAAGCCTACTTTTGCCCCTGTTTGAGCCAAAGCAACTGCGACATTCACCGCCACTGTGCTTTTGCCAACGCCACCTTTACCGCTGGAAATAGCAATGATATTTTTGATCCCAGTTATGCCAGTGCGATCGCTTAGGCTCTTTTGCTGTGGTGTTTCTGCGGTCACTTCTACACTAACATCAGTAACACCCGGTAGCTTTTTGACAGCTTTTTGACAGTCCTCGACAATAAATTCACGTAAAGGACAGGCGGGTGTAGTCAATACTAAAGTGAAGCTAACTTTGCCACCGTCAATTTTGACATTGCGAATCATATTCAGTTCTACCAGGCTTTTGCGGAGTTCTGGGTCTTGCACTGGTCGCAACACTTCAAGAACTGAGCGGGAATCGAGGACATCGTACATAGTGTTTTAACCGTTACCAGGGTAACAAACTTTAACAAATTTTTATGATTGCCTGTTAAAATTCTAACTTTTGCTTATTGCTTATTGCTAGTGAATTTGTCAATGGTTCAGTTGTTCGGTTTTGGCAATTGACAACTAACAACTGACCATCAATGATTTAAAAATCGAAGCAGCTGTCGCTAAGAGATTTCTTTTTTCCTGATACTGCTTGTAATGTTGCCCCCTCCACTGCTTCAACTAATGAACGTGCCACGCGATCTGCATAAGGACGAGACAACGACCAAATCAGGGGCGACAACCAACCGCGTAGTGTTACAGAGTAAGACAAACAAGTACCGCAAACCGTAGATTCGACTTGGTAAGTCACCCGTTCTTCTATACCAGGAATAGCCAGTACTCGTATACTCAACAATTCTCTAGGATTCACGCTTTCTACAAAAATTCGGATAGGGATAGGCCAAAAGCGCGTCATTGCCTGAAAAATTAATCCAGGTTTGGGTACTAAGCCATGAGGAACGTTAGTACTCTTAAGTAGAGGATGCCAGGAAACATCTGTTAAATCCACTACTTTTTGCCAAAGTTCATCTACAGAAGCAGAACTAATCTCTCGATATGTCTGTACAAGAGAAACCTGAAACCGACGACGTTTGCGGCGAATGAATTTGGATAACCAATCTTGCATTTTCCTTAATCCTCCTTGTGAGAAATTTTCTGGTCATTGCAGTATGATGTCCAACTGTGACCAAATCCCAAACAAAACTTTCGCAAAATTGCCCTCAACATACCAAGTTCCGATCGCTACAAACACCAACACGATTACTAAGTATTTCACCCCTAATTAATAGAACAACATTTAGTATTGGAACTTATCCACAGGTGTTAAGGAGGTAAAATTCTGAGACTACAGGGTTTTTTAACTCACATCTCCCACTCCTATACAAACCCTTAATCTTTCGTATTACTGTGTCAGTTTGATAATGTTAACCAAATTAGTTTAAATCTTTAGGTGTCAAAGTTGAGAGTGCTGGCATAGTTGCCAATGTTCTCATCAATAAAATTCAAAAAAAAACTGAGTCAACATACAAGCCTATACGCATTTGAGGGAAAATAACTCTAATGAACCTCATCAATCATGTAAATCTCTGTCCAACCAGAAAAAAGCAGGTTGAACAGGCAGAACCTAATTGGTGAGATGTGTTGCCTTCAAATTTTAATTAAGATCAAAAATTTGTGGCTTGCTGGAAATTGTAATTTAGATTTGGGAATCTTATGTTGACCAACTCGCAAACCCCAACGGTGGAAGCAAAATCATCTACCTCCCTACCACCAACCGACGCTAAGGTTAGGGTCAGTCAGTTGATGAAACAACTGCAAGATGAAATTACGCAGGCGTTGAAAGAACTGGATGGTGTGGGTAAGTTTCACGAAGATAGTTGGGAACGTCCAGAAGGGGGCGGCGGGCGATCGCGTGTCCTGCGTGATGGTGCAATATTTGAACAAGCTGGTGTAAATTTTTCTGAAGTTTGGGGTTCTCATTTGCCCCCCTCCATTTTGTCCCATCGCCCAGAAGCAGAAGGACACCGCTTTTATGCTACGGGTACTTCACTGGTATTGCATCCACGCAATCCCTATGTACCCACCGTTCATCTCAATTATCGCTACTTTGAGGCGGGGCCCGTTTGGTGGTTTGGTGGTGGTGCTGATTTGACACCCTATTATCCTTTTGCTGAGGATGCAGTCCATTTCCATAAAACCCTGAAACAGGCTTGTGACAAACACCACCCAGATTATTACCCAGTGTTTAAGCGTTGGTGTGATGAATATTTTTATCTCAAACATCGGGGAGAAACACGGGGGATTGGTGGTCTATTTTTAGACTATCAAGATGGGCGAGGTGCTTTATATCGTGGTAGTAACTCCCATGGAGAAGCAGCTACTTACAGTGACCAGGTAGGCACACCAGCACCGCGTAATTGGGAGGATTTGTTTGCCTTGGTACAAGAATGTGGTAAAGCTTTTTTACCCGCTTATTTCCCAATTGTAGAACGGCGGCATGGGATGGAGTATGGCGATCGCGAACGGAATTTTCAACTCTACCGTCGGGGGCGGTATGTAGAATTCAACTTGGTTTATGACCGAGGCACAATTTTTGGTCTACAAACCAATGGACGCACAGAATCAATTCTCATGTCCCTACCACCTCTAGTGCGTTGGGAATACGGCTATCAGCCAGAACCAAATTCCCCAGAAGCAGAACTATATGAAACTTTCCTTAAACCTCAAGATTGGATAAATTGGACACCAAACAAATAGTGCTGTGCGCTAAAGATAGTAACTGAGGCGTGGGGGAGATGGGGAGCAGGGGAGGCAAAAGAAGCAGGAGGAGAAATAAGCAACATCTGTTCCCTATACCCAATTCCCTATTCCCAATTGCCTTTTTCATCTCAGCTATACCTGAATGCTACTTAATCAAGCCAATTTAGTACCCAGGACTATTTTGGTGAGTTAAACTACTAAAAGTAAGCACTTAGTACAAATAGGTGACAATTTTAGCTACAGCTTGTTAGGCTCAAATTTCAGCACTAAACAATTTAGTGGCTGGTAAGTCAACTAAATCAACTCATTGCTGGCGATCGCTCCGGTAATGAACAAAGCAAGATTGCTATCAAAGCAAGTCTTATAGTTTACCAGTTGTCATTTAATTTCAGGGGCAGTTAATCTAAAAAGGGATGTCAAGGGGAGGGCTTCAGTGATTCAAATAGACCAAAAAACTTATACAACTCAAGACGGTAATACAGTTATTGTCTTGACACCAACAGGCCGGCTAGACATCACTACTGCTTGGCAATTTCGTCTCAAGCTACAAGAATGCATTTCCAAACTCAGCCGCCATGTAGTTGTGAATTTGGGACAAGTAAATTTTATCGATAGTTCTGGTCTTACTTCTTTAGTAGCTGGAATGCGCGATGCTGATAAAGTCAAAGGCAGTTTCCGCATCTGTAATGTCCATCCAGAAGCTAAGCTCGTGTTTGAAGTCACGATGATGGATACAGTCTTTGAAATCTTTGACGCAGAGGAAGAAGCCTTAGAAGGTGTACCTCGGAGTATTGCCAGCTAAGTTATACCATGTATCTAATCTTTCTGTAGATGCCTCAATTACGAATTACGAATTAGTCTCAGTACTGTTCCCTTTTGCTGTAGCGATAAGGGCCTAGAATCGCTCCCCATGTGGCTTTTCCAGTCTCTGAGTCAATTCCTTTGTCGTAGCTGTAAAACTCTGCCCTAGTGGCTTCAAAGCCTAAAGAAACTTGCACGGTGTTGCCTTGATAAGTAAAACTGCAAACAGTTTCTGGTGGTGGAGTGGCGACAAATTTATAGGAGTTGGGGGCTAGTGTTTCCTTGGTAACTGTAAGGATACAGCCTGGCAGTAAATCTAATTTGTCAGGTGTGAGTGTATCGAGTAAAGCAGGATTTTGACCTGCACCGCTGAATAAACCTGGATTTTGAAGCATATAATATTGCACTTGCAGGGGTGCATCAAAATTGCTCCCTTCTCGCAACCGGATAATTCGCTGGCGGTAAGGCTGATCTGGGTTAATAATGTTTGCTTGTTCAGCAAACAGAGTCATGCTGTCTTCTGAAAACAGATTGATTGGTCTTTGCCATAGGCGTAGGTGAACATACCAAACAGGTTCTGCCATAGCTTGCTCCCGGTTATCAAATTCACCGGCGAGGTATTTACTGAGGGCGATTAACTGTGGCGAGAAGCTCATGTTTGGGGATGGGAAATTGGAAATAAGGAATTGGTGTTGATTATTTCTCCCCAGCTTTTGGCTGTGGGCTTTTGTTTGTTGGTGTTTGAATTGTAAGCGGTTCTAGATTTGCTTATATTGTAAATGCAAGCGTGACCAGCATAAACATAAACTTGGCAAAGTAACCCTTAAGCGAGAAAATAAGAATACGTCGCCCTTAATATTTTCTTTGTGAATAACGTCCGTACAGTCTCTGATACAAAGCGAACTTTCTACACCCTTCATACCCGGCCGATCAACACTATTTATCGTCGGGTAGTAGAAGAATTAATGGTAGAAATTCATCTGCTTTCAGTCAATGTTGATTTTAGTTATAATCTGATTTATGCCTTGGGTGTCGTCACTGCCTTCGACCGCTTCATGCAAGGCTATCAGCCAGAAAGGGATCAAGAATCGATTTTTAATGCCTTATGTCAGGCTGTAGAACAAAATCCAGAACGCTATCGCCAAGATGCAGAAAGGTTGCAAGCAATAGCTCAAAGTTTGCCAGTCCAAGATTTGATAGCATGGCTAAGTCAAACGACCTACTTAGATAGAGATGCTGACTTGCAAACACAACTGCAAGCGATCGCTAACAATCCTAACTTTAAATACAGCCGCTTGTTTGCAATTGGTATATTCTCCTTATTAGAACAGTCTGATCCGGAAGTAGTCAAAGACGAAAAGCGACGCACTGAGGCACTAAAAGCGATCGCTGCTGGCTTACACCTATCAGATGATAAACTCAACAAGGATTTGGAGCTATATCGCTCTAATCTAGACAAGATGGAGCAAGCATTAATAGTAATGGCAGATATGCTTTGCGCTGAGCGCAAAAAACGCGAACAGCGCAAGCAGCAGTCAACTACCCCCGTTACTCCACCAACGACTAGTGAATAATTCGTAATTCGTAATGACGCGACGCTCCTGCGTCGCTAACGCTAACGCTATCGAGGACTCGCTACCGCTGCGCTAACGTAATTCGTAATGACGCGACGCTCGTACCTCGCTACCGCTGACGCTCGAGGACTCG
>NZ_JCACKM010000257.1:0-5958 GCF_059505385.1 Desmonostoc vinosum | reverse complement strand
CCCAGTCCCCAATCCCCAATCCCCAGTCCCCAATCCCCAGTCCCCAGTCCCCAGTCCCCAGTCCCCAGTCCCCAATCCCCAGTCCCCAGTCCCCAGTCCCCAACTTCACCGGATCATCATCTATTGTGCTGAAATAAGAATACATGCTCAGCCTTTACAGTATTACCCTGTGTTAGATTGGGCATACTGACTATAAATTTTTCCTCTGGCGCAGCGTCATTATGGTGAATATGAAAACTTTGCTGGTTTTGGCTGCTACGGCAGTGACGCTCTCTACAATCGGTGTTACTAGCCTTGGTATTAACTCCCGAGGTCAGGCTGTATTTAAAGATAATCCCAATAAAGAATTAGTAGATGAAGTTTGGCAGCTTATCCACCGCCAATATGTGGACGCCACATTTAATCAAGTCGATTGGCAAGCTGTCCGTAAAGAGTATTTAAATAAACCTTACACTGATCAAAAAGAAGCTTATAAATCCATCCGGGAAATGCTGAAAAAGCTTGACGATCCCTACACCAGGTTTATGGATCCTGAAGAGTTCAAGAATATGCAAGTAGACACTTCTGGAGAACTCACAGGAATTGGTATCACTATCAGCCAAGATGAAAAAACAAAAAAACTGGTTGTAATTGCCCCTATTGAGGATACACCCGCTTTTAAGGCTGGAATTTTAGCTAAAGATACTATCCTAAAAATTGATGGCAAAAGCACTCAGGGAATGGATACTAATCAAGCAGTATCCCTAATTCGTGGTGAGCCAGGAACGAATGTGGCTCTGACGATTGAACGCAATGGCGAAATAAAACAGTTTGATATCAAAAGGGCACGAATTGAGATCCATCCAGTGCGCTATTCCCAGCAAAAAAGCCCAACAGGTAATATCGGCTACATTCGCCTCAATCAATTTAGTGCCAATGCTGGAAAAGAAATGCAAGCTGCGATCAAAGATTTAGAGACGAAACAAGTAGCTGGATATATTCTGGATTTACGCGGCAATCCAGGCGGCTTATTATACTCAAGTATAGAAATTGCCCGGATGTGGATGAATACAGGCACTATTGTTTCTACTATCGACCGTCAAGGTGAACAAGAACGAGAAGTAGCAAATGGCAAAGCTTTGACCACAAAGCCGCTGGTTGTGTTGATAGATAAAGGTTCAGCTAGTGCCAGTGAAATTCTCTCAGGAGCTTTGCAAGACAACAAACGTGGTGTTTTAGTGGGTACTCAAACCTTTGGGAAGGGACTAGTACAATCGGTACGTCCTTTGGAAGGTGGCTCAGGAGTGGCGGTAACGATCGCAAAATATCACACACCCAGCGGTAAAGATATTAATAAGCATGGGGTAGACCCAGATGTCAAGTTGGAATTGACTAAGGAGCAACAAGAGGCATTAGTTCGTGATCGCCAAAAGATTGCGACACTCGCTGATCCCCAGTATGCTAAAGCACTGCAAGTGTTAAACAAGCAAATTGTTTTTAGACGCAGTGTGCGCGCTGAAAAACCAACACTCAGCAATCAGAAATATTAAAATTACACTGGTTGACACTTACCAGATCTAATTAATCCCACACGACGGGCGATCGCTTCCTCTTGTGAGCTAAAAGGCCCCCACTGTTCTACAATCTCTGGATGAGCATCCTCAATTTCCTCGCTGGGAACTATTTCACAGTTTCCGGCGTTGCGCTTGACAACGTACCATTTTTGTGCATCTTCCATACTAAATAAAAACTAGTTTTCAAAACAACAGAGAAAATTTTACGGCTTTATGAACCAACAACCCCATCCAGACGCGCCTGGGATGACGGTAACTTGTGCGGTAGTTACTGTCAGCGATACACGTACCTTGGAAACAGACAAAAGTGGTCGGTTAATTCAGCAATTACTCGCAAGTGCAAATCATGCTGTTAAAACCTACACAATTATTCAAGATGAACCGACGCAGATTCAAGAGCAAATAGAATATCTAGCAAAAAACTCCAGCTTGGATGCGGTGATTTTCAATGGTGGTACAGGCATCGCACCCAGAGATACTACTTACGATGCAATAGAGAAGTTATTAGAGAAAACTTTACCAGGATTTGGGGAATTATTTCGCTTTTTAAGTTATCAAGAAATTGGTTCGCGGGCGATCGCTTCTCGCGCTGTTGCTGGTGTTTATCAAGATAAATTAATCTTTTCACTTCCTGGTTCTACTAATGCTGTGCGATTAGCGATGGAAAAACTGATTATACCAGAACTCGCTCACTTGGTTAGTCAGTTGCGTAAAAATACATAAATATAAACTTTATTTAGATAGGCGATCGCCTCATCCTAAAAGCACTATTACTTACTGAAATAATTGCTCCTGCTATTAAATCAATCTCAAAACGATTTAACGCTTCAGCCAAGCGTGCATTGATGACTTCATAACTTTCATTACCTAGCCTAAACAAAATTATGCTAGGTAATGTTTCTCCACTCACTGCCAAAAGATAACCAAAATCCAAATCTACTGTTAACAAAATTCGCCCTTCAATCCTAGCTTTTACTAAAATCTCGGCATCAGGGAGTTTTTCTAAACCTTCCTCAACTAAATGTATTGCATCATAACCAGCAGATTTTAACCAGCTCACTGTGCGTGGTGAGATACCCATATCTGCTAAGAATCTCATCCTGCTTTCTCACCAACTATTGGAAAAACTTGTTCTCGTGCTAACCATGCAGCATACAACAAAGATTGTTGAATATCTTCTGGTTCTAAATATGGATAGTCCTCAATAATTTCTGTTACTGCTTTTCCGTTAGCCACTAAATTTAAAATCAATGAAACTGGAACACGCATTCCCCGAATACAGGCTTGTCCCGCCATAATGCGAGGGTCAAATGTAATACGGTCAAAATCTAACATAAACTAATCCTCTGGCAAAAAATTGAATGCCCAAGTTTGCTAGATGGACATTTGTTTCTCCACATTTACACAGATTTATGAAGAAGGGAATAGGGAATAGTTTTTCCTATTCCCTATGATGTACTAAAGCTCACGAAGTATTGCCCTTCAAGAGTTCTCTTTTGATAAAATTCTGAAATTAGCAAACAGTTATTAGGCTTATCGATAACTGATAACTGTTAAAAGGTGGGTGACGAGGGACTCGAACCCGCAACCAATAGATTAAGAGTCTACTGCTCTACCATTGAGCTAGTCACCCACATAGAAAACAAATATAGCAAACTTCTGGCGAATTTACCAGTCTAGAGAGAAAATTGGACTGTAAAGGTGGTTTGACATGCTGTACTCTCCACATGAATTGAGCCACCCAGATGTTTGACCATTTTCTGTACTAATGCTAGTTCCAGCCCGCTGCTATTGTATTTCCAGCGATCGCTTTGGGAAATGTGATAAAAAGGCTCGAAAATACGTGATAGCTCATTGCTGGGAATTTCTACTCCCGAATTGCTGATCCTCAGTTGTACCGTATTTGCTGTTTGGTAAGCAGACACTGTGATTGTTTCGCCCGTTGGGGTGTATTTGCAGGCATCGTTGAGTAATTCTGTAACGATGCGCTCTAAATCGGTGATATCTGTCTCTAAAGGCAATAGTGTCGGATCAATACTCAGGTTTAATTGCTGTCGCTGGCAGTTGGTGAGGTCTCGAAAAGATTCGACAATCGGAGGTAGCCAGCTTTGCAAGTCAATGGCGATCAAAGTCGGGGGATCGGGTTCGGCTTCAAGATATGTGAGTGCGAGTAGATCGTTAATTAACTTGCTTTCCCGCCCACACTCGTTATGCAGAATCTGTAAGAGTTGTGGAACGATTTCTATATCTAATACTTCTTTTGGTGTGAGAACACTCTCTAGGGTTTGGGCTGCGAGGCTAATGCTAGTGATTGGTGTACGCAGTTCTTGAGACAAGGTTCTCAAGAATTCGTTTTTGAGACGTTCTCGTTTTTCTAGTTCTTTCAACTGTCTTTGGGTTTTTTCGTATAGCTGTCCTTGACGAATGGCGATCGCACATTCATCTGCTATTTGCTGCACTAGCCCAATTTCAAACTCATCAAACGCTTCTTGCGTCGGTCTTGTTAACCAAATATTCCCTAGAATTCCTTGAGTATCAAAAATTGGGCAAGCCATCTGTGCTACTACAACTAGCTTTGGTTGCCATCCCGGTACAACTTCCAAAAATTGCACTGATTGTTTTTGTAACAGCGACTGGTAAACTGCTAAAGAGTCTACTATCTGTCGTGTAAAACCTTGACATTTGGGTAAATTGGTGGTGTATTCGTAAGCAACACTCACCAAGGTTTGACAAGTACTGTACAGTTCAATCTGACATCGATCAAGGTGCAGTAACTGTGATAATTCCTCAGTGACTGTCTGCAACAGTTGATTTTCATCGAAACTGTCGCGGATTTGTTCAGTCATGCGTCGCACCAAGGCTTCAAAGTTTTGTACTTGCTGCAACTGAGTGATGTGCTTCTGTTTTTGGAATTCCAACTGAAGTTGAAAATCCTTGATTTGCTGATGAAGTTTTGCCTGTTGCACGGCAATGCCAATTTGGATTGCTAATTGTTTGAGCAGATTAATTTCTGTTTGTTGCCATTGATATGGTTGACGGCAATGTTGAGCAATCAACAATCCCCACAATTCTTGCTGTAAGAAAATCGGCACGACAACATTAGCTCTCACCTGCAAAGATGCGAGTAAATCTATTTGGCAATGATGCAATCCGGCTGTATAAATATCCTCAACAACTTGAATACAATTGCGTTCGTTAAGTTCTTGATGTTTGCTACTTAAGCAAGGATTTTTGAGGTTTTTTCCCAGCAGCGATTCACAGCTATTGACAACAGATTCGGCAATGATCACCCCAGTTGCATCAGGCTGGGATTGATAGATTAACACGCGATCGCTCTGCAAAATCTGCCGGGTTTCTTTGACTGTTTGATGAAGAATCGTTTCTAAATCTAAAGCTTGGTGAATCCATCCGGCGATCGCTTCTAGCAGTTGCTCTTGCTCAGCCTCTGCCCGCTTGGCTGGAGTTATGTTACTACTAGTACCAATCAGGCGATAAATCTTCGAGTTAGCATCTCGTAAGGGAGTTAAAGTTGTACTCCACCAGGTAGGAATTCCTTGAAATTCTAAGCATTGCTCGTAGGAGATGGTTTTGCCAAAACACACGCAGTCAGCGTAATGTTGACGCACTCTAGCAGCATCGACAGCAGAGAGAATATCCTCTGGTTTTTTACCTCGCAGATCTTCTGAGCGAATACCTAACCACCTCTCATGAGTAGGGTTAAGCGCCACATATCGAAAATCTCCATCGTCTAGAACATCCACGACAAAAATAGATGCTTGCACAGAGTCGTACATGCTCAGTAAAAACTGCTCACTACTTGTTGTCTGGTTTACTTCTGTGCCAAAGAGAATTTGAGGAGGTGAGAGTTGTTTCAACTGTAAGGTTGATTCAGCTGGATTTACATTCATGCGAGAGTCCCTGTCTGGTATTGCTGACTCTTCTAGGCGCTCTGTTGGGGTTATGTTAGTGGGATATGCACTTTAGCGCCTGAAGCAAAGGATGATCAGCCGTTGTTGATCGAAATTTGCATCTTTCTTTACTTCTTACCAGAAATTTATTCAGCTAATAGAAATCAGCTGAATAAATACTGCTTGTTGAAGGCCAAGTTGGGGACTGGGGAACTCGGGGCCCCCGCTCCCGAAGTGGGGATTAGGGGTAATGAGGACTTCTTACCACCACCATACAGCAATATAGTGGAGGACTCCAACGCTCCATAACTCGCGATCGCCGCGACTTGTTAAAGTATTTTTTTAAGAATTTTAAAAAATTGTTCCATATCATTAAGTGTAATTTATGTTAACACTGATTAGATTTCATAATTCTTAATATTTTGAACGCGCCAATCCCCAGTCCCCAGTCCCCAATCCCCAATCCCCAGTCCCCAATCCCCAGTCCCCAATCCCCA
>NZ_JCACKM010000256.1:0-5960 GCF_059505385.1 Desmonostoc vinosum | reverse complement strand
TGGGGATTGGGGACTGGGGACTGGGGATTGGGGACTGGGGACTGGGGATTGGGGAATTGGGAATGGAGAGTTTAAGTATTATTCTCCCTAATCTCCTGGTTGGTGAGCGGAGTCGAACCACATCCCCCTCATTCCCACTGCTTTTTTAAGACAGCTACCCACGGAGAAATCTTACAACCAAGACCTGAAAAAGTTTCTTACCCTACTCCCCACTCCCTACTCCCCACTCCCTTTTTCAAAACAAGTTTATATATTTTTGCATTTTGTTTCATCTTGCTGCTATAAGACTTTGCCAGTTATTGAACGAGATCTAAAGATGCAGGTAGTTCAGACAAAAAGATACAAAAATTCTTTCCCAATCCCCAATCCCCAATCCCCAATCCCCAGTCCCCAATCCCCAATCCCCAGTCCCCAATCCCCAATCCCCAGTCCCCAATCCCCCACACCTAAGTTAGATAATATTCTTCCTAAAATACTTAACTTTGGTAGGATAAGCGATCGCCAACTAGTGGATAATACTAATTATTAAGAAAACATTTAAAATAATCGTACTGAGGTAAAAAATGTCATTAAAACTACATGTAGCAAATATTACTTGCCAAGATTGTGCAGGCAAAATTGCGGACTCAATTCATGTTATGGAACCTGATGCCATGGTGGATGTTGATGTGAATGCCAAGACTGTTACCGTAGAATCCGCAGCATCTGAAGAATCAATCAAACAAGTAATTGTTGCTGCTGGTTACACTATTGAAGGTTATCAATGAGAATTTAACTTTTGTCAATAGCGAGACTAATTCCTAAAGTTTAATAGTATTAAAGGACTTGCGATTAATCATAACATTTGATTATTGCAAGACTTTTTCATAAAAAAATCAAAGTTGAGAATATTTTTGTTAGCGATGAAGATTATCTCGATTTCGACTGCTAATCGTTGGTTAATTAAATATACTGATTTACACTTTTGGATAAGTCTAAATATAAGTATTTTAATCATTAACTACGCACGAAAGGATAAGGTGATTTCGGTTTTTACGGGGACATAAAAAACTTAGTAGGTTTTTCATGCTCTCAAATAAGTAAAAACCTGGATTTTTTGATTAATGCAAATTGTCAATTCTTTTTTATTAATCCTGTTGAATAATTTTCTATCGGGAAATACAGCAATACTTTTTATCGAAAATAACAATCTTCAGTATTTATACTGTTTCAAAAAAAGCCTAAAAAATAGAAATTGAATGTCAGAAGTTAAAAAGATGACGATTGTAGTTAAAGTCTTAAGAGGAGATTAAAATTCGATATTTATTGTAAGTTCAGGGTTAAAACAATTAAATGCAAGAAGCATACACAAAATAAAAACATTGATATATTTAGCATTTAGGAATGAGTTGTGATCATATTTACTATTACATAACAGTGAAAATACATAATAATATCTAAAAAAGCTTAAAAGCTAAGCAATAAAGGGCTTTTAAGTATCAAGATTTAGTTTTTTGAAGCGTTACTATGTTTATCCCCTCGATAAAATAGGGTAGAAAGTAAAGCAATGAATATTTCTATTCTGGTTTTTGGAAGTAATAACTTTCTCGCCACACTTCCAGATCAGATCCGCGATGCAACAACTTTTAGTGTAGAAGTTATTACCAATATCAATCAGGCAGTTTCGCGTATTCAAATGATGCCACCCGATGTCATACTCATCCAGGCTAGTATGGATAGCAGTATGGAATTATGTTGTTGGTTGAAAGACCAAACAAAATTATCGTGGATATACTGTATTCTGTTTGAAGATCGTTTTCAGCAACTCAGCCAGAAAAGGAAGTATGGCTCGCAAAGGGAGTTAGAAATGACTGCTGCTGCACTAAAGCAAGGAGCTGATGCCTATATTTGGCAGTTGAGTGAAGAGAAAACAGACCATACATTAGCAGAATTAACAGCAAACCATCGTTTAATATTAGCTCAATTGACAGTTGGTTTACGGAAAGCACAAAAGTATCGCGATCTGATTCGTACAAATGATTTGTTATCAGCGATCGCTTTGGCTGATTCGTTAACAGAATTAAATAATCGCCGTGCTTTAGAGTGGGATTTACCTAGACAAATCAAAAAAGCTAGGGTTCAGGGAAATCCCCTAAGTTTGATTATTTTGGATGTAGACTATTTCAAGAAAGTTAACGATACTTACGGGCATTTAGTTGGCGATCGCCTCTTGCAATTATTATGTACTCGGCTGCGGCACAACTTGCGTTATCAAGACACTGCATTTCGTTATGGTGGTGAGGAGTTTGTAGTTCTTCTCAGTAATACTACTAGTAAAGAGGCATTAATTGTAGCCAATCGTCTCAATCGCATAGTCAGTGAACAGCCATTTGCCATCAATAATAAACTAGCTATTCACATCACGATTAGTCTAGGTACAGCTTGTCTAGCTACAGAGGATGACGAACAAGGAAAAAGCTTGTTGCATCGTGCCGATCAGTGCTTGTTACAAGCTAAAGCTGCTGGACGTAATCGGGTTATTGGTTGCGAATACTCATCTTACGTACCACATCTAAAAGCTGTTTCATCGTGATGTAGAGACGCGCTGTTGCAGCGTCTCTACACAATTGCGTTTTGACAATCTGCTACTGAGGCGCGTTGTCGCATCAAATTGACTAAGGCTTGGTAACTAGACCAATTTTCTTGCAAGAGGTTTTTTGCTTGGAGGGCATGAAACCGCAGTTTTTGCTGACAGACTGATTCAGAAAATCCTATATTTGTCAAGACCCCAATAAACTTATTTTTGTCATCTGCCCCACCTTCAGTATTATTAAAGACTAAAGTCTCAGCAGCAATCCCCGCCATCCAAACGGTGCAGTAGCGATCTAACATTTGAGCGCTGATTTTGCCTAACTCTAGCTGAGATGCTAACTCGTCATCATCAAAAGTCACACCACCTTGTCCAACTTGTCCTTGCTTCCAAGCTTCCCAGGCGCTGAGGGTGTAGCCTGTGATGGGAATTCCCAACAAAGAAGCAACAAGAAAATGTCCTGCTTCATGGTGAATAATGCGATCGCGGTGTTCCTTGGAAAAACCTGCAATCCAATCTAAAAATAGAATCCCTCCCCGACCTTGTAAGCTAAAACTATCCAATGTCGCTAGGCCTAAGATAGTGAAGGTAGCCAGTGCTGGTACTGTTGGCGATAGATTAAATAATGGCCCCAGCAGTACCGACATCGTCATCAGAAAAATCGATATTGCAATCAAATTTAAAGTAGTTTGGCTCATATTGAGTTTTTTAAATGCAACTTCATCTTTCTTCATTATGATGCGAACCGAGAGTATTAAAGCTTTTAAAACTTACACACAAGTCATCTATGACAACTCAAACACTGGGACTAGAGCAAAACTTATATCAATACCTCCTCTCAGTGTCTTTACGAGAGTTGGAAATTCTCGCTCAACTCAGACAAGAAACAGCTCAGCATCCACTAGGTAGAATGCAGATTGCTCCCGAACAAGGACAATTTTTGGCGTTGTTGGTGCAGTTATTAAAAGCAAAGAAAACTTTAGAATTAGGAGTATTTACAGGCTATAGCTCCTTAGCGGTAGCGTTAGCGTTACCAAAAGAGGGTAAAGTGGTAGCTTGTGATGTTAATGAAGAGTTTAGTGCAATCGCTCGTCGTTATTGGCAGCAAGCAGGAGTAGCGGATAAAATTCATCTGCATATTGCCCCAGCAATGGAAACTTTAGAGCAGTTACTAGCAGCAAAACAAGCAGAGAGTTTTGATTTTGTCTTTATTGATGCCGATAAAAGCAACTATGATGCTTATTATGAGCGATCGCTGCAACTGGTACGTCCGGGAGGACTAATTGCGATCGATAATGTCCTGTGGTCAGGAAGAGTTGCAAATCCTCAAATACAGGACAATCGAACCAACAAAATTCGCGCCTTCAATCACAAACTGCATCAAGATGAGCGAGTTACTCTCAGCCTCGTACCTATTGCAGATGGTTTAACCCTTGCTTGGAAGCGTCCCTAGTAGTTAAATAATTCGTATTATTTAAAAACGTGGGTTCCCTGTTAAGCGTTCTTTGTGAAGAATTCGCCACTTTTCTTGCTGACGCGCTCTTTTCTCTTCAGTCAAACTATCAAAACAGTAGGGACAGGAAATACCTTCTTCGTACTTGTCAGAAGCTTTATCTGCTTCAGAAATTGGTCGTCCACAGCTGGAGCATAACTCATAACTCCCCGCTTCCAACCCATGACTAACAGCTACCCGTTCATCAAAAACAAAACATTCTCCTTGCCACAAACTCTCATCCGCCGGGACTTCCTCTAAATACTTGAGAATGCCACCTTTGAGATGATAAACTTCAGCAAACCCTTGAGCAAGCATCAAAGATGAAGCTTTTTCACAGCGAATACCGCCAGTACAAAATAGAGCAACTTTTTTGTGTTTACTAGGGTCGAGATGGTGACGAACATATTCAGGAAATTCTCGAAATGAGTTCGTTTGCGGATTCTCTGCTCCTTTGAAAGTACCAATATTTACTTCATAGTCGTTGCGAGTGTCAATTACAGTAACTTCGGGATCACAAATCAAATCATTCCATTCTTGAGGACTGACATAAGTACCAACTTGCTCGTTGGGGTCAATTTCCGGTAATCCCAGAGTGACGATTTCTGTCTTTAACCGCACCTTCATCCGCTCAAATGGCAGTACATCAGTATAAGACTCTTTGTATTCCAAGTCTACCAAACGAGGATCGGCACGCACAAAGATAATAACAGAATCAATTGCTTGACGCGAACCTGCAATTGTGCCATTTATACCTTCGGCAGCCAGCAAAATTGTTCCCTTGATACCCTGTTCTTGGCAGTATGCTAACAAAGGATCTCGTATCTGACTAAAATCAGGTAGCTTGACGAATTTATATAGTGCAGCAACAACATATTGGGTGTTTTTTGGCTTCATACCCTTTTGCAATGGAACAATCTAAGTTAGAATAGCTACAGCAATTAGAATTATCTGCTTTTTTCATTTTACGGGGGTTTAGCTCAGTTGGTAGAGCGCCTGCTTTGCAAGCAGGATGTCAGCGGTTCGAGTCCGCTAACCTCCACTTCTGGGCTTTCACATAAATTAATATCCCATCTTCAAGCAGGGGGAGAAATAACAAAAACTCATTCCCAGTCCCCAGCGATGCACTGAGCTTGCCGAAGTGCCCCCATTCCCAATTCCCCATCTTAATCGTGATTTAAATAACCGAAAACTGCTGTATCTGGCATTCCCAAAATTTTTTATCAGCTACTCGTATTTTGTATAAATTTATAGTATTCTAGTTAGTCCATGTAATTTTTCCCACATTTCTAGACTAACTAAAAGTTTTTTACGGATCTTAACAGAGATACTTGAAAAGCTATGTTAGTTTCTTTTTTCCGAAGAAAGAATTCAGCAAAATAATTAGTTGTAGGTCAGTCCTCTACTAATCAATTCTGACTCCTTGATTCTGAATTCTTAAATAATTTTCAGAGCCTTGTTTTTCTGTCAACATACAAAATCTCAAAATTTCATTTCAATACATATGCAGTTAATTAAGAAATCCCAAAAGCCCATCCTTAAGAAGGCAGAGACAGCAGAGGAACTGAAAGAGGAAAATTTTCTAATTGATCCTTTTGATGATCAAGAACCAAGTGTAGAGCAAACGCAAACGCCGTATCTAGAAAATGATGAATTCTACTACTCCCCAGTTCGAGATAATCCTGTAGTACAATCTGTTGGCAACTCTGGCTGGCAAGTTTCTGATATTTGGCGGGATATCAGAGTGGATAGTTTCTGTGATTGACTAGGCTTTTAAGATTTCCCAAGGTAAGTAAAAACCTAACCTGTTGTGGGTAATTAATTTTACTTAGCAAGAAGACGCAGAGACGCGGGGAAGGGGAGACGCGGAGCGCGACCCTTCTCAAGGTCGAAGCACTG
>NZ_JCACKM010000255.1:0-6009 GCF_059505385.1 Desmonostoc vinosum | reverse complement strand
CCCTATCTCCGCGTCAGCCAAATCATAAGTCTTTAAACGGACATGATATCACTCAAGTCGGGAAACCCGCCCACGTGAGTGGCTCCCCAACCTACATGTGTTGCAAATTTTTTTTGAATTGTATCAGTATGAGTTTAGAAGAACTAGAAAGAGCAGATAATGATAGTCCCTGGAAAGAAATTTTAGAGGCTTACTTTCCCCAAGCTATACAGTTTTTCTTTCCCCAAACAGCAGCATTAATTAATTGGCAACGTCCCTACGAATTCCTCGATAAAGAATTTCAACAAATCGCCCGTGAAGCTGAATTTGGTCGTAGATATGCAGATAAACTTGTTAAAGTCTGGCAAATTCAAGGACAAGAAATTTGGCTATTAATTCATGTTGAAATCCAAGCAAAATCAGAAGACATTTTTGCACAAAGGATGTTTTCCTATAACCTGCGAATATTTGATAAGTTTGGGAAACCTGCTATTAGTTTAGCAATTTTGTGTGATGCTGACCCGACATGGCGACCAAATCAATATAGTTATAATTATCCCCATACCAAACTTAACTTTGAATTTGGTATCGTTAAGCTGCTAGATTATCAAAATCGTTGGACAGAATTAGAGAAAAGCGATAACCCATTTGCCACAGTGGTGATGGCCCATTTGAAGACACAGCAAACAACTAAAAAATTTACAGAACGTAAAACATGGAAATTTAGTTTAATTCGCCGATTATATGAATTAGGGTTACAGGAAAAAGATATTCGTAACCTATACCGATTTATTGATTGGGTTATGATTTTACCAAAAGCCTTAGAAGCAGAATTTTGGCAAGAGTTTAAACAATTTGAGCAGGAGCGTTCTATGAGCTACATTACGACAGGTGAGCGCATTGGCTACGAACGAGGCAAGGAAGAAGGTAAACAAGAAGGCAAACAAGAAGGTAGACAAGAAGGTAAACAAGAAGGCAGACAAGAACAAGCACAAAGACTCGTGCTACGACTACTACAAAGACGGGTAGGAGAGTTACCACAAGAGATTCAAAGACGTATTCAAATTCTTTCTCTAGAGCAATTAGAATTACTTGGAGAGGCTTTATTGGATTTTACGACTACAGTAGATTTACTTAATTGGTTAAGAGCAAATGCTACAATATAGAACTTCCTATAAAGATCACCCTCTGAGCTAAAATTGCGATTCACAAAAACACATCCACTAGAACTTTACATTACACAAATGAGCAAGGATGCATTATTGCCTGTTCGAGTAAAGCTTGATATTCTTCATCTCCAACGCCATAAGCCCCAAATCTTTCCAAATGGGGATTCATCATTTGGGCATCGAACAGTATAAATTCCTTAGCTTTCAATCTTTCTACCAACTTCACCATCGCTACTTTTGAGCCTTCGGGTATGCGGTAAAACATTGATTCGCCAATAAAAGCACCACCAATGACAATTCCTAAAATTCCCCCGGCTAGTTCGTCGCCTCGCCAAGTTTCAAAACTATAAGCAAAACCCGTCTGATATAGTAACCAATAAATCTTTTGTAACTCCTCTGAAATCCAAGTTGTTTCGCGGTTAGCACACCCAGCAACCACAGCTGCAAAGTCACGATTAATCGCCACAGTAAAACGTTCTTGATTGAGGACACGCTGCAAAGACTTAGGGTAGCGAAATCTCTCATCTAATGGAATCAAAGTTCGATCGCGACTTGCATACCATCCCAAGCGATCGCTGGCATCAGCCATGAGAAAATAGCCTTGAGCATAGCCTTGAATAATAGCGGC
This sequence comes from Desmonostoc vinosum, assembly GCF_059505385.1. NCBI lineage: Bacteria > Bacillati > Cyanobacteriota > Cyanophyceae > Nostocales > Nostocaceae > Desmonostoc > Desmonostoc vinosum. Next base: position 4,233 of record NZ_JCACKM010000255.1, on the reverse strand, counting down.
GACATCATATTGCATAGTTAACCAACAAACCCAAAAGCTCAAGAGGAACGCACTCTGCGAACCTCTGTCTTGAAAAGTTTCCTACAGAGGGTTTCCCTCCTTCAGAACTTTTCGCTGCGATTTCCTCAGCGTTACTCTGCGTTTAACAAAAATGACTGAACCAATTTCACCCATCACCTTACCCCCAGCTGAAAATCCGCAGCGAGAAGGTGAATGGCTACAAGAGTGTCTACTGCGGTGGCTGGATACAGAATTTATTCCGGAAACCGTCAATCATACAATTGCCCAACGCGCAGCACAAATTTTTGTCAGACAACGCATGGAAGGAGAAAACGACCTCGGTTCTTTAGTGATTGCCATCGTCACTGAGATGCAGGCGTTTGATTTTTCCAAAAGCTTCTATGGAGAGTTTGCGATCGCCAACGCCGTCAGCGATCTACTCTTAGAAAGTCTGGGAATTGATAAGTGTTGTGGGCAATAATTTTGTCATTTGTCATTTGTCCTTTGTCTGTTGTTCAGTTGCTAATGACCAATGACTTAATGACTACCAACTAGACTTAACCACTCCAGGTAAAAGACCTTCGTGTGCCCATTCTCGCAGAACGTTCCGAGACAGCCCAAAATCACGGTAAACACCTCTAGAACGACCAGTTACCCAACAACGGTTACGGCGGCGGCTAGGCGCACTATTGCGGGGTAGCTGTTGAATTTGCCGATGGATATCCAACTTATCAAGAGGAGATTCTGTTGTTCTAAACTCTTCTAACAGAGCTTCGCGCTTTTCAGCATACTTTGCTACCAACTTGGCGCGTTTTTTCTCGCGCTCAATCATACTCTTTTTGGCCATAAATTCCCTAATTATTTAAAGACAGCATTTTCCATTCTATCGGATGCATTCAAAAATTGAGAAAAAAGGTATCTAATTTAGGAAATAGGGAATCAAGAGGACGCGGGGACGGGGAGACACGAGGACGGGGAGACGCGGGGACGCGGGGAATAGATATTTGTTATACAAATTGGCAATTTGCAATTAAGAAAGTTCCATTTCACAAGGGTTCGAGCGTGTGTAAGCTAATAATCATTCAAATTGCATCCCCGCGTCTCCCCTTAAGCGCGTCCTCCGAAGTTTGCTCAACGGGGGGAACCCCCGCACGCAACTTCTCTCCGCGTCTTTCTGAGGCAAAGGATTATGCAAGTTAAAGGCAGATTAGCTTATCTGTCGCCTTCTTTTTCAAATTGGTATTATTCACCCCGCTTGCTACAACGGAGGGAATCTCAGCAGCGCACTATCTCCCCTACCTCCCAAAGGCAGATGTAGGTATTTTACATTCAGTCGGAAAAAGCCTAAAGCCTATTTTTCTGTTCCGAAGTCTTTCCCCGCGTCCCCGTGTCTCCTCGTCCCCCCGCCTCTTTCCCAATCCCCAATCCCCAAGATTTATTGTTTCTTAAAATTCTTTTATAAAAAACTTTTAATTCCTTAATAAGGATAACGTAAATACTTATTTTTCTTGACATTTTTCTGGAAAAGAAATGTAGCAAAAAAATACCGCTATTCAGTAATTATTCTATCAGTATTTATATTGAAAAACTTGCTAATAAAGATTGAATGAATATCAAATCCAAGTATATGCACTTAAGTAGATACTCAATTACTATGTGAACATACACGGAAAACAACACAAACCTTCGTTACCAAAATCATTACTAATCGCAGAAAAAGTCTATGAAAAAGTTTACTATTCTCTCTACAACACTCGCAGCATCAACTCTAACTTTAAGTTTAGTTGGTGGTGTCTCTAAAGCTAAAGCTGTTTCTTTAGTTCCTCCAATAGAAGGTGAAATTAAACTAACAAACGTTGCTTGTGTGACTGGTAGCTGTATCGATACCGCACCTTATGGTTATACAATCAGCAGCGAAAGTTACAATTCAAATTACTTACCAAGCTTGCTATTTAGTGACGATAGCGCAACCGCAAATAACTGGGGCTTTGGTATTGTATTCGGTCAACCAGATGCAGGTACTAATACAATTGCAGGTGAAAATTGGTTTCGTCCTGTAGCGCTCAAAAAGGATGGTAGTTTTCCTGAAAACGGTCAATTAGAGGTTGGTCAGTACAAATTTAACTTTGCAACAACAATTGCTGAATTACAACTACTGTTTTTTGACACCGAAGATACAGGCACAAGTATTTTGAGCTTAAATGGCAACCCTTATAACTCAACAGTTGCTCCAGGAGATAATGCCAATATGAAAAAAGTAACACTAACGAATGTAAATTCATTAGAACTGAAATTAGGGAATATTGGTGGAAAATTCGTTACTGGTGATGGGGTTCGTTTAGATATCAACAAAACTGTTCCTGAACCTGGTACAATTTTGAGCCTTGGAGCTATTGCAGTATCAGCTTTATTCGGCTTACAAAAACGTAAGAAATTCTCACAAGCAGTTTAATATTGATTGCGGTTACACTACAATTTATAATTCAAAATTTTTTTGAGTTAGACTGCTTATTTCTGAAAATCCTCAATCTCCTTTCCGGTAAATCCTTGTATTTCGCTTTTAATTGAGTAGATAGAATAACTAAAGTACAGAATTTAGTTATTCTTATTTACTCAATTTTTTTATTTGTCATGACACAGCTAAAATAGTGTCATACAAAACTTTTTTGGAGAGGGACTTGCCTAGATCAATTCACTCTACTCAACCACCACTGAAATTTATCCCCGAAAATTTTAATGTATACGTACTTCAGATTACTCAGTGGTTAGTACCGTTTTTGCTGCGATTCCGGACTCGTCCCTGGCTACCAGCTGGCATAGTTCGTATTGAAGCTAAAAATACTGAAGTATTAGCCCAGCTTTATCAGCAATTTCAGGCTGGCAAAATTCGCTTTTTGTTAGCATTTCGCCACCCAGAGGTAGAAGATCCTATGTGTATGCAGTATGTACTCTCCCGCCTCATACCCCAAGCTGCCCGCGAAGCAGGTATCGAGTTGAAATACCCGATTAGCAGCCACTTTCTCTATGATCGGGGTATGACATTGTGGGCTGGTGATTGGTTGGGTTGGCTATTTTCTCGGTTAGGTGGTGTACCGGTGCGTCGTGGTAGGCGACTAGACAGACAGGCTATCCAAACTGCACGAAATTTATTTGCTAATGGTAAATTACCGATCGCACTTGCACCCGAAGGAGGGAACAATGGCCACAGTGGCGTTGTCAGCCCCTTGGAACCTGGTGTTGCCCAAATGGGGTTTTGGTGCGTCGAAGACTTACAAAAAGCCAATCGTACCGAGACGGTAATGATTGTGCCTATCGGCATTGAGTATCGCTATGTTAAGCCACCTTGGTCAAGATTAGATTGGCTTTTACGCAAACTAGAAACAGATAGCGGCTTGCCGATGCTTGATCTTGATGACTCGACTATTCCCAACCAAGCAGAAATTTACACTCAACGTATCTGTCGGTTAGCTGAATATCTCATTACCGAGATGGAAGAATTTTATCGTCGCTTCTATCATCAAAATTTTAGCGAAACTCGCGACAAAACATTAACTGAGCGATTACATCATCTATTAAATAGAGCTTTACAAGTAGCTGAACAATATTTTGCACTCCAGCCCCAGGGAAATTTTATTGACCGTTGTCGGCGCTTAGAAGAAGCTGGCTGGAATTACATATACCGAGATGATTTGCCAGATATTAATGCTTTACCACCTTTCAAACGCGGTTTAGCAGATTGGATTGCCCAAGAAGCAGACCTGCGGATACGACACATGCGAATAGTAGAAAGTTTTGTAGCTGTCACAGCAACCTATATCAAGGAACAGCCAACTGTCGAAAGATTCGCAGAAACCGCACTACTGATGTTTGATATGCTTTCCCGCATTCAAGACACAACACTTCCTGGAAGACCCAGATTAGGCTTACGACAGGCACAAATTACAGTAGGTGAACCAATTTCTGTGACTGAACGCTGGTTAAATTCTCAAACAAACCGTCAAGCAACTAAGCAAGCTGTTAGCGATTTGACAAAAGACCTGCAATCTGAATTGGAGAGAATGATTCGTTAAAAAGAAGTAGGGAGTAGGGAGTGGGGAGTGGGGAGTGGGGAGTGGGGAGTGGGGGGATGAGGGGGATGAGGGAGATGAGGGAGATGAGGGAGAAATAACAAATGCTCATTCCCAGTCCCCAGTCCCCAGTCCCCAGTCCCCAGTCCCCAGTCCCCAGTCCCCA
>NZ_JCACKM010000254.1:0-6166 GCF_059505385.1 Desmonostoc vinosum | reverse complement strand
GCAATGCTGAGTTTACTGTGTTGCAACAGATATTTTGCTTTATCGATTCGACATTGCAAAATGTATTGGTGGGGCGTTATGCCCATACTTTGCTTGAACAGACGCAAAAAATGATATTGACTCATCTGGGCGATCGCCGCAATCTCACTCAGCTTAACATCCTGATGCAGATGTTCATTGATGTATTCTCTCACCTGTTGCAACTTTAATTTAGACAATCCATCTGCATAACTAGAAAGCTTTGGTTGTGTAGTGCAGTAGTTGCGTAATAAATGAATTGCTAATGTCGTTTTGAGACTATCAATTAGCAAATAACCGCCGATTTTACCAAACTCTAATTCTGCTCTCAACGCAGAGATGATCCCTTGGATCAAAACATCTTGCTTAGTCATAAAATGAGGAATGAGTTGAATGCGATCGCCATCAACCAAATCTTCACCAACTTGTTTGAGGAGTGCAGACTCAAATGCCAAAACTATAAACTGAACTGAAGTATTCCAATTACAGCGATGGGAAATACCCGCAGGGATGATTGCAATGTCTCCATGATTACGCATCTCTGTCGTGAGCTTTCCATCTAACCATCGTTCTCCTGATAAATTTGATAAGCCGGAAACTCCTTGAGCAATGACGTGCATTGTGTGTTGATGTTCAGCTACATCAAACTTTGGCTGTTGATGCAGTTCCAGATAAATACTGTCCCATCCTGAGCTTGAGAGAACAGCAGGTTTAGGCACAAGCACATCAGTTGCATTCTTTTGCCGATAATCAATAAGTTTGATTGTTTGCCCTAGCGTTCTCATATACTCTGTGCGTCTGGAGCGTCTGTGCGTGAGGTAAATTCATACCTAGATTCAGCAACGTCTGTTTTTACTATAATAACTTCGCAACAACATACTCTACACTCTACTAACCAATTACACACCACCGACTTACACCCGCCCTCAAAGTTAACTAAAACTTGCCACTGTCCCAAATAGGAGTTCCATATTGGCTCACCATCAGCCACGCCAATGGCATTACCAATACTTTTGGCTCGCGCATGGTAAAACTTAAAAGCCTCTTCTAAACCTTGACGCAATATGTATGTTGGGTTATCATTCAACCATATGGTTGAATCAAATGTTGCTCTTGACATGGTTTTTGGCGCTCTGGCCGATGCAACACGCAGAGATATTCTCAAGCGTGTATCGAAAAGGGGACACACGATCGGTGAATTAGCAAAACCATATGCGATGTCTTTGGCAGCGGTTGCCAAGCACGTTAGTGTGCTTGAGAAAGCAGGACTGGTTAGCAAGTGTCGAAGTGGTAAGGAGAAAGTGATTAATATTACACCAAAGACTATCAAAGTAGCCGCAGCACATCTGAGTGAGTATGAAAAAGTATGGAGTACGCGCTTCAACGCTTTGGAAAAATTATTAGAAGAAGATTGACAATTAGGAGGATAACTGTATGGCACATCTAAAAGTAACAGTTCCAGAGAATTCACAAAATATCTTGGGTATCGTCACAATCAATGCAACGCTTGAAAAGGTATTCCAGGCGTATATCAAAGAGGAACTCTTTGCTAAATGGTGGTGTCGCGGTAAAAAGATGAAAGTGTATCGCTTTGATTGTAAAGACGGCGGGAGTTGGCATATTGCCGAGCAATCATCAGACGGTAATGAGTATGAATTTACTGGCTGTTTTCACGAAGTAACTAAAGATAGACGGATCGTGCAAACATTTGAATTCTTAGGGATGCCGGAACGTGGACACGTTATGCTGGAAAAAATCGAGTTTGTCGCGGTTGACGAGCATACAACCGAGATTCGTACACATAGCACTGCAATGAACCAACAAGACCGTGACAGCATGGTTGCAAGTGGAATGGAAAGCGGCTGGCGACAGTCGATTGAAGCCCTAGGCAAGCTTTTAGAATCAAACAATTAAGTAAATTGGCCTGTCGAAAGACCGATTATATTTGCTCTCCACCTGATGGAGCAGTAGCAGGCATTGTCTGGGGTGGCTTGATTGCCTGCTCTTACGCTACCGCTGGAGAAACACTCCACACCATGCAGTATATATGTCTTAAAAATTGGTCTGCTATTGCTTTGCGTTCAATCAATCTTCCTTCCATCATTCAACTGTACGCTTTAAAGGAACACCACCAAAGCTGACAGCAACATCATAACCGATTCGCATAGTAAATAATCTGGCGTTGGGATTTTTCTGTTTTAACTTTAATGCTGATTCCACACCAGTTTTATCAATTCTATATTCGCCAGTAAGAGCATCAATCACAATCATCTTGCCAAGATTATCGCCATGCTCAACTGAGGAACGAATCCCCTGATCGTAAAATTGCTTGGCTCTTTGAGCGACTTCTTCTACAGTCCAAAAAATAGCCTCCATAATACACCTGCTTTTTGCTCTTTCATTATTGTAGCCACATACCTTTTCACAACCCTGACTTCTTGAAGAAGTGAGGTTCTAAATCACTGTTTTAGGTAAATTGCACAAAACACCACACTGTAGAGAAACCACGCCCCCAGGTCATCGATAATAGTCTTTCCTGGCTCTACACCACCGCTAACCAATCGCACCCCACAGCCCTACAACCGTCCGCAAAGCTCACCCAGACTTGCCACTGTCCCAAATAGGAGTTCCATATTGGCTCACCATCAGCAACCCCAATAGCTTCACCAACTTTAGCGACTAACTCAGTGTAGAACCGACCAGCACTTTCTAACCCTTGCCGCAGCTTCAGTCTCAATCCCTTCCACCCGACAGCAGTTTCATTTAATGTTTGGGGAATATCGGGTAATGTTGTGTCAGCAACTTGTGTTGGTATATCTATATTATTAGTGACTTTGAATCCAAGATAGCTGTTGAACTTCTACTGCGCCAGGAACAATCCGATCTACACCTACCATCTCGTTATAAACGGCTTGAGGAATGGTAACGTTACTGTACAACTGACGGAGTAAATCTAATTGACCAATTGCTGCCAAGTTTGTGATCGGTGATGTATCGCTAACTATAATCACAGCAAACCCATTGATTGCAATGTCCGCATATCGGATTGGAAGTCTTCAACATCATAGTTGATGTGTAAACCGCGTTTTGCCAGTTCATGCTGGAATTCAAGTACTGTAGTTCCTGTCCAAGCTCGGACTTTGCCACTGCTAATCTTGCCTTGCTGGTAAAGCAAAATGGCGATTTCTAATTTCAGTTCATCCTCGCTCATGTTTGAGGCTCGGAGGATGTCATCAGGAATCATCACACTCATAAGGGAAAATTCAATCTTTTAGGTTTATTTTAATTGTTCACAACATGTATTGGGTGCAAAAGTTGCGATCGCCATCATAACCCCAACAATTCACCCCATCCACGTAACCAATCGGGGCGCAGATGCAATCAGTTGACCAAACTTTTGTGCGTCAACGTCTTTGGCGGTCTTTAATTAGTGGCGGTACACCCGCTCCCACTAATTCTCTTTAATGCGTGAATGCGTGAATGCGTGAATGCGTGAATGCGTGAATGCGTGAATTGGTTTGACCTACACTGCCACCAACCAATCGCATCTCACTGACCTACAACCATCAGCAAAGCTCACCCATACCTGCCACTGTCCCAAATAGGAGTTCCATATTGGCTCACCATCAGCAACCCCAATAGCTTCACCAACTTTAGCGACTAACTCAGTGTAGAACCGACCAGCACTTTCTAACCCTTGCCGCAGCTTCAGTCTCAATCCCTTCCACCCGACAGCAGTTTCATTTAATGTTTGGGGAATATCGGGTAATGTTGTGTCAGTGATGCATGTTGGTATATCTATATTATTAGTGACTGACACCGAACAATTCGCAATGACGCTCGAGGACTCGCTACCGCTTCGCTAACGCAATTCGCAATTGTTTTAGGAGCGAGTTCATCTCGGCACAACCATTTCTCGAAGATACCAGAGCGCCCATCTAATGGTGCAACAAACTTATACACACACTCCCGGTTTCCCCTCGGCCCCAACCGACCAACATAAGACAATCGCATGTCAATCTTGTCCAATAACTTTTGTGCGATCGCCACCGGAGTCAGCTTCTCAGAGATAGTCACATTCAAACAAGTCTTGATGAGATACCGATTCTCTAGTGCCACCCTCTTCAACTCCTGCATCCTCTCATCAGAATCCCTCAACTGTTCCCCAGATGTTAGCAACTGCAACAAATTCAGTTCTTCCAATAACAACACAGAAGACAACATCTGCCCAAAGTTAAAATCAGGTTTCCAAATCGAATTCTCCCCAGCCTCAGCCTGTGATGCGGCTCTTTTGGCATCACGTTTTGTCAAAAATTCTCGCCCCATCGTCAGGTAATAGTGCATCCGCAGTTGAGGATACCAAGAGTCGTCATCCTTCTCAACCAAATCAGGGGTAACTTCAACTTCATAACGCCGGGACAATTCTGCCTTGCGTTGCTGGTGTCGTTCGCCCTGAATTTTCCCTCTTTGATCTTGCAGTTTTTTGAGTGAGGCATCAAATAGGTCTTCACTCCGTAGCGTTCGCCTAAAGTTACGCTAAAGGAAATTACAGTACGCAACGTGTTAAATTTAACTCTTAAGCTACTCCTTAACATTTCGTTGCATACTTAAAAATTTTCCCGTCCACCTACTTAGAATACTTACTAAAAGGTCGTTCTGTCGTATATGTATATAATCGTGAAATATTTACTTAGCAAGGCTTCTAAAAAACTTTTTGGTTAACTGAGATTTATTTTTTATTGGCGATCTATTTGACTATCACTTGATGTGATAATGACATTGAAAAACTTCCTTAATCTATTTATCAAGGGTAAGCATGACTACTAGAAATGAGGGTTTGTTGTGGTTATTTAGAGAAAAATATACCTTTAGCAAACTTCCAAGTCTTGAAGCTTATAATGGTTACTCGAAGTCGATTCTCATTTGTGCCAATGGAGACGGGAGATTAACCCCTGAAGAAAGAGACTGGGTGGTTGGGCTTGCTTGTGCTTTTGGCGCACCAGACTCATTAGTGGAGGAACTCAAATCTTATAAAGCTGACGAAGATATCGAGAATGCGATTGGTGATGCTCCAGAGGCAACTGGTTCACGGCGTTATCTTGTTTACGATGCGATTAAAGCTTGCAGTGCTGATGGAGAATATAGTGACAAGGAAAGGGCAACTGTAACCAAAATGGCAGCTAAACTGGGCATTTCTCAAGATTTGGTTGAACAAATTGAACAAATCTGTATCGAAGAAGCCAAACTACGGGAGAAAAGAGTGAAACTGATGTATCCGGAGGGAGCACCTATTTAGCCATTTTTTATACTAAAAACGACACTGAGGGCGGTCTAAAGACTTGACTTCCAGTCATGATTTTGCCATAGCCAGCACAGAACTCAACCGTAATACTATCTAGGTAACATATTGCTCAGGCATTGCGGAACAGTAACATACACGTCTTCTGTAACTTACCGCTTTACAAACAGGCTCTTGTCTGCTTTCCCTTTCGGGTCTAGGTAAGTTGTTCGCCATTGGTTCTGTCATCAAACGCGCTGCCAACTGACCAATATCGCGTGGGGCTACCATCGGCAATGCAAAATCGGTTGGAAAGAAAGTATGGATTACGCCATCGTGTTTAGCGGATTGTAGAGAGAAGTCCCAATTGCTCATATAGTAGGCAGCGCGGATAATACTAAATGGTATGGACTGGGCGGCGATTTGCTGCTCCATTTCGTAAAGCACTCCCAAATCGCCAATTTGAGAACCGGGCTGCGCTCCATAAGTGGATTCGGCAACGATTTTCTCTAAGCTAGAGTCTGTCATCGCTGAGAGAATGGATGCCAAGCTTTTTCTTTGCGCTTTAAGATGTCATGGAGTCCCAAGTTAAACCTCGCTAACCACTTAGCCGAGTAATTCCCCCAATCCATAGACAGTGGTAACTTATCTCGCTCTGAATAATCCTTATCTGCAACAATCTTAGGTGGTGCAGGATATTCCCTTTTAGTTTGCGGATCAACAACAGTCCCACCAGGTTCTGATAATATGGCTTCAAGGGAGGCGATCGCCCTAATCAGCCTACCCCCTTCATCCTTCTCGACCAAATCCTCACTGGGTGAACGAAAAAAGGTGTGGGAGAGTAGTTAGCGGATAGCTTACGCTAACATA
>NZ_JCACKM010000253.1:0-6393 GCF_059505385.1 Desmonostoc vinosum | reverse complement strand
CTGGTACTGATGGTTCTAGCTGTTGATAAATCACCATTACTTCTATTTCTTTGTCTGTTACGCCCACGGGGATATCAAGATGCAAAATCCCATCAGCCCCAACATGAGAACATAACTTTATGCTTTGCATTACTATTTTCTCCTAGTCCTTAGTTGATTGAGAATTACGTGGTGTCTCATCTATGATGCCGTATTCAGCCTCCAACACACCCAACAATTTCTCCTCCACAGCAGTCAGATAAGCCCGATTCAGCTTCCCCAACCACTGCAATAGATTTTTGACCGTCTCCAAAGAGCGAATCGGAATATATTCGAGCAATGCGATCGCAAAGGAGCTGCATCTGCTGGCATTCAACAGGTAAATAGTTAAATGACTTTAGATGTTGTAATCCAACCGTGTACTCACCATCCCAAGTTCTCACAGTACAGCTAAACTCGTTTACTTGACTGACAATACACCAGCAACCGCCTTTGCCCCTGAGATCGGGATTATCCTTGACTAAAATTTGGCAGACTTCACCGATTTGGTAGGTGTTGGGTATTCTGGTTCGCTCCATTATGCGCTGTACTGCGTCTTTAACAATTCTAGCTGGCGGCACTTTCCCACCAGCTTCCTCTACTGCGGCTTGCCATACTTCCTGCTGCTGTTGAGGTTCAAGTTTTGTTAGTGGTCGAACTTGTCCCTCTGCTGTCGGCAGAATTTGCAGCTTCTGGGATTGGGCTGTCATAGCATCATCCTCAGTTTCATTTTGTGTCCAATTTGGACACATTTTGATCAAATTATCTACAACCTCAGCAGCTTCAATAGTCTGAATGTCGAGCATTGCCAAAAGGTTCTCTTTGGTCACAGGGGCAGCTACTGAAACTGAATCAGCGCTAGTAGCAGGTTGAGAAAACTGATGTGAACCATGTGGTCTAAAAATCTGCGGTGCTGGTTCTTCAATGAGGTCATCTAAATCTAGTGGTCTGTCCCATTAATTTTGCGGGGTTGGATAAATCTTTGAAAGCTTAACTCTGGCATCTGATGTACGAAAACGCCAATTTACACGAACTTGATTAATATTGCGATCGCACTCCCAAGCCGAGACCTGTTTTTCTAAAGTTTCAATATTCGGAATTCTTCGTTGGAGACATTGACGGACAAGTACAGATAGCTCTGATTCAACCATATTTAACCAACACAAAGGTTTAGGTGTATAGTGAATTTCTAATTTTGTGGCAATCCGTCTGGCCTCTGCTGGTTCAAAAACTTCATATAATGCACCGATTGTATGTGTATTTAAGTTATCCATTACCAATGCAATTATCTCGGCATCTGGAAAGTGGATATCAACCAATTCTTTCAGACAAATTGCAAAATCGACTTTGGTACGACGCTCTGTTACTTTGATGTGTCTCCATCCTAAATAGGGAGCAAAATAGGCGAACAAATTACAACTGCCATTGCGTTCATATTCATAATCAAATTTGGTAACCCTTCCTGGCTTATCTTCGGTTTTTGGGACAGGTGGTATTGGTTCATGTACATCTGAAATTAATTGGCATAATCTTTCATCAAAGCATACCAGTGGGCGTTTTGGGTCAACAGCTTGGGCATATAAATCAAGCACATCTTCCATTCGATATACGAATTCTGAACTGATTTTTGGGATACACCACTGTTCTTTTAACCAAGGTTTCAGTTCGTTTTTTTTAAGATTCTACCAACTGTACTTTTGCTCAAGCTATCAACTATTTCTAGACTCACAAGCTGCGAGGCTAACATTCTTAAAGTCCAACGTGTACTTCCAGCAGGTGCATTACTACAAGTTGTTGCTATTAAATATGCTTCCGCAAAATTAGTTAACTTCCGTGGCTTTCCCGGTCGCTTTTTCTCTGTTAATGTCGCTGCTAAACTTTCACTACAGAACTGTTTACGAGTTCGCTCAACTGTTGCTACTGATATGTGTAATATTTCTGCTATTATTTCATCAGTCTTGCCATCCGCAGCCATTAATAATGTGTGTGCACGCCGAATTTCTCTAGCTTTTGCTGAACCCTTTTTGACTAGAACCAGTAGTTCTTCCCTCTGTGATTCACTCAGATTAATTTGATACTTTTTGCTCATACACCCTTTTTCCTTCTTCTGCGATCGCTTGTCTGCTTGTGAGTACCAATGCATCCACATTGCTATTTAATCACACTTGATTATAACCCCGCAAAATTAATGGGACAGACCACTAGGACTTACGCACTGTACAAAATAACTATCTTGTGTATCAACGTAAATACGTTGTTTCAGGCTTTTGTCAATCACCCTTGATTGGGTGCGATCGCTAAAATTTCATTGAAAAATCTAGCTATAAGCCTTGAAAACTATACCTGTTATTTTGACTTTTCTGTCAATGCGTAAGTCCTAAGAGCTTAACTTGAGCTAGAGTTTGCTTTGTGTGGATAGGTTGCGTCATAATATTATTCCTGACTCTACAAGGTTAGGTTTTACAAAAGGCGATCGCTTTGTTTTCCAGACCGGGCGATTGCCTTTTGTTTCGATATCCTTAGTATAGGCTAAAATATTTCCTATGTCAAGTAAAAATATAGGTTTTGATATAGGCAAAGTTGATAAAAGTCTTATTTTATAGGCGAAGTCTAGGCAAAGAAGTAAGATTGGGTATAGGCTAAAAACAATAATTCAACAATGAGGGACGTATATATATGCCAAGAAATCTTGCGGAAGGGGAAACTCAAATGAACTTTCGCATTCCGGAAGAAAAGAAGGATGCTTTTCTAAAAAAAGCTAAAGCGGAAGGTACTTCGGCTAGTAGACTTTTACTTGAGTTCATCGATAATTATTTGGGGATATCGTCAACAAGTGATGAAGAAATTAATAGTATCAAGAAAAAAGTCGCAGAACTTGAGGAGTTTAGAGAGCGTGCTGAGAAAATACTGGGGGAATTAGCCGCCTGAGGAGCGCCTCGGAGCAACTCAGGCTGTCACGCGAACGCATCCGCCAATTTTTAGAACCTGAAGAAAAAACCTCTGAACATTAACATTCAGGGGTTTTGCGGTTATTAAGACTCCTGCTAAGAGCAGGTTTTGTGATCATAGGCTAGCCTAACACCTAGCCTATAAAAATTATATATTTATTCTTGCTTTAATGATTTCCTTAGTATAGGCTAGGATGGTGACTATATTCCAACACTTAATCCTGGAGCAAAGGTGATGACTCAAGATAGACCAGATAGGCTAGACCGGATTGAAGCCACTTTAGAGCGCGTCTCACAGCAACTTGATAACCAGGTAGTAGTGAACGCTGAATTGCGACAGTCAACAAATGAACTGAGACAGTCAGTAAGTGAATTAACTGCATCGGTAAGTGCATTAGTAACAACTGTAGATCTTCACCAACAAGGACTTGAGATTTTAACTCGTGAGTTTAGAGAGCAACGTGCAGAAATCAGAGAGCTACGAACTGACGTGAATCAATTACAACAGTTTGAGGCAACCACCAGCGTTGCACTTGACCGTATTAGTACAGTATTGGAATACCTTGTTAGGCAACCCGGCAACGGAGCAAGTGAAGAATAACCAGAATAATTATTACCCCTGCTCGAAGTTTGCCCCTTCGGCAGGGGATAACCAGATAGTCATCACTTAAGACTATGACTAATCCCACAATACCAAATATCCCTGCGCCTTGCACGGGATTAATTCCGTTCGCCAGCGTAAGCGCAAGAAGCGTAATAGGCTAACAAGCAGTCTTAGAGATTAATCATGAGATGGACGCAAGAAGAAATAGCCACTGTTGAAGAGATGGCTGAACTATTCACCCTCAAGCAGATTGCACACAGGCTGAAAATCAGGGGATATCGCAGGACAACAGGGGCGATCGCAACTAAGTTATACAGTCTGGGGTATTCAGCCCGTCCCATCCTTGATAACTACAGCTGCACAGAAATAGCCAAAGTCCTCAATCTCAATGCAGCTACAGTCTCTCAATGGGTGCGTCGAGGATGGATCAAAACAGTCCGCCGCTCTACCAGACGTTACCAAATCAAAAGCCAAGACTTGAAACGGTTCATTAAAAATCCACCACAACGAGTCAAAAAACGCATCGCTGCCCTTAATAAAGATGCTGTTGAGTACTTAGTTGGGAAAATAGCTTGATTTACGGGGAGTTTACTAATTCCAAAATGTCGTGTGTGAGTTGTTCGATTTACTTTACAAGAAAAACCCCGTTATAGCAGTGAAACGAGGTTTGGGCATATCTAAGTACTTATGCTGTTACTTTACAGCAGATAACGGCTTAGTAAATAACTCCCCAGATAGAAGAAACATTAACGTAGGTTCAAATCAGGTAGCAAATAATACTTACAAACTACAGGTTTTCAGTCAAGGAACAAGCATTATGCAACAGTTAACTCTATTACCAGAATCGACCCCAGCATTACCTGTTACTTACTACCCCAACTTCTTGAGTACAGAAAAAGCCAACGCTCTTTACCAACACTGTCTGCAATTGCATTGGCAACAAAATCAAATACGTATGCTCGGCAAAACTTTATCTGTACCCCGTCTGGAACGTATTTATGGTGACAAAGGCTGCAATTACCTCTACTCCAAGAGTGTGCTGCTCAAACCATTAACTTGGACAGAAAAACTGTCTAACTTGCGTGATCGCATCACTGCGTTAACTGGTTACAAGTTCAATATTGTCATTGGCAACCAATACCGCACGGGTACTGATTCAATCAGGTGGCACGCTGATAATGAATCTTCGACGGGTCTTTCACCAGCGATCGCATCCCTTAGTCTCGGCTGTGTCCGCAAATTCCAAATTAAGCCTATCGGCGGTAGTCCAACTGATTTCTGGCTTGAACACGGGAGTTTGCTTGTAATGCACCCAGGTTGCCAGTTCACGCATCTGCATCAAATACCCAAGACCAACAAAGTCGTTAGCACACGTATTAATCTTACCTTTCGCCCACACGTAGGGCGGATTTTGAGGATTGATAGCGAGTCGGTGTCAGACCCGAATCACCCAGCTTTTGGTTGCATCTCTCACTTGAATGAAATCCTTACCCAGTATGACCTAGTAATAGCTTCACCAAGTTTAGAAACTGGGGTATCTATAGATATTAAAGGTCAAAATGCAAATTCTAATTCCGTGTCAGTCACCGATAATAATGTATTACATACACAAAGTTCTGACACGACACAGGATATTCCCCAAGATTTAGATGAGGTGGCGGTCGTAACGGAGAGTGCTGATAAAGGGTGGAAAGGTTTAAAGCTGCAAATAAGGCAAGGTTTAGAAGGGGCTGGCAGATTCCTATCAACAGTTAGTCACTAAAGTAGGTGAAGCGATTGGAGTTGCTGATGGTGAGCCAGTATGGAACGATTACCTGGGGAGGTGGCAAGTCTGGGTTAACTTTGAAGACGGTTGTAAATCAGTTGTTTGTGATTGGTTGGTAACTGTATAGTTATTTATTGGGTGTTAAACACCCAATAAATAACTATAATTTACTAGAGCAGAGGCGTGTGATGTGTGCAAGGAGCAAGCATACGAAGTGACTTTAGGGGCAAACTAAGCTGTTTGTTTCTCTAAACTTTTTATCTTCTGTTTTGAATATTTTCTCTTGAACGCGGCTCCAAAACCTATAGCTGTTATCGAACTAAGGAGAGTAATAGGTTCGGGAACAATTCTGTAATTTTCCGCAGTAACTTTTGCGTTATAGAAACTCGTATCTGTTTCAGAGCCTAGAATTATCGGATTTGGGCCATTCCATCCTATTAATTCAGTAAGCCTAGATACGTAAGATTTTTGGACTGAAGGTTTATTCTCTTCAAAGATTCGTATCTCTTGGTCTGGGTTCAAATTTACATTAAAGGTTTTTGAATTTACTTCTTTTTTTGTTGGAGGTAAAAGTCCGTAATCAGTAATTCGAGCGTAAGTTTGTCCTATTATAGGAGTCTTTGGTATGGTTCTTTCTCTTACTGTTTTAATTTCACTTAAAAACTCAGGTTCTTCCGCTAATTTTATGGCAAAAATTAAAATAAATTAGATTTTAACAACTACAATTTAATATAAAAAATGGTTAAAGTCTACATATTGTAATAATTTACAAGTTTTCAAATATTATCAAATAGAACTGATGTTACAATATAAATTGTAGCTTACCAAAATTTTAAGCGAACGCTATGAAATTTACTGTAGAAGAAATACTGAATCTTCCCGATATGAAAGTGTTAGATTGTCAAGAGGTCGAAGGTATAGGAATAGTTGTAACAATAGAAAAAGCTGTGAACTATTGTAGTTGTCCGACCTGTGGAAGAATCACTCAAAGGTAAGGATTCAGGTCTAAGAGGCTGTTTGAAAAGTCAGGTAGTTTGTAAAAAAACTCTCTCAGTGTA
>NZ_JCACKM010000252.1:0-6398 GCF_059505385.1 Desmonostoc vinosum | reverse complement strand
CGCTATCGCGGACTCGCTACCGCTGCGAAGCGCGTAATTAAGTTTTGTAATGGGGATTTGACCCAACACAAAACTTACAGGTTATAGAACTGGGGGACTTCAACCCACGGAACTAGTTAAGTTAATTCAAAATTCAAAACTAAAAATTACTAATACAGCTTTGTGTCTACAAAAAATACTTCTTTTCAAGTAAATTCCTCAGAAGATATTGCCAATATACGAGAATCGCACCGCCCACAAATAAACTGGATTCAGCCTTTAGTATTACTTGGGCCATCAGGAATTTGGTTATTACTTTTGTTAGTGCTACCATCTTTCATAATTTTGGAGCTAAGTTTAGTCCCGGATATTCGACCAGGGGATTTAGTAAATCCTAGTGGATTCAAAAATTATATCCGTATATTTGACCCGCTGTACTTACAAGTTATTGGGCGATCGCTTTATTTAGCGTTTGGTACTACAATCATTTGTTTAATATTAAGCTTCCCCGTTGCTTATTGGATTGCTCAGATAGCACCGAAGCGTTGGCGAAATTTATTACTGTTAAGCTTTGTTTTACCTTTGTGGACTTCATCGTTACTCCGCTCTTATGCCTGGATTACAATTTTACGTCCTACTGGTTTATTGAATAGTTTACTCACCAATTTAGGGTTACCTACTTTGGAATTACTAAACCAAACTCCAGCTGTATTGATTGGCATGAGTTATGGCTTATTACCTTACATGATTTTAATTTTATATGCCTCTTTAGAAAAATTAGACAAGGGTTTGTTAGAAGCAGCAGCAGATTTGGGTGCAAATCCCACACAAGCTTTCTGGCAAGTGACTGTACCTCAAATTTTGCCTGGAATAGCTGCTGGTTCTATGCTGGTATTTATCACAGGCTTAGGAGATTTTGTTGATCCGGAATTACTGGGTGGCGCTTCTAGTATGACGGCGGCACGGTTAGTTTATAATCAGTTTCTAGGAGCTACTCAAAATTGGGGATTTGGTTCAGCTTTGAGTATGACATTAATTCTAATTGTCAGCGTGGCGATCGCTCTTTTAATTAAGTTTGGTGAAACTACACTCAAACGATAATCAATTGTCAAAAGTTAGCGCAAATCCATGCACACATCTCCTAAGTTTAATTATGGAGATTTCTCAGTTGTCTGTTCTGTTTTAAAGTCAGCGGATTTTTAACCAATCTTCCAACAAAGCGATCGCACTTGATCAACTACCTACTAGTTTTTGTATTACATGTAGTATATAATAGAGTAAATTTATGTAAATAGCAGAGCTAGAGTTGGATATGATATTTTGTTGCTCTAAAGAAGCGGGCGATAACTGAGGCAAGTGCAAAGAATTTAGCAGGTTAGCTTAGAAATAGCGATCGCATAGAGATAGTGTAGTTACACTAGCAACTTACACCTAAGTAGTATATATTACGAGAAAACTTTTTCATAACTTCCTACCTCGGCACAAACTAACTCAATTAACGCTGCGTAACTAAAAATATGGATTTTCACTATTTTAGAAGCAATGAAGGTAGTGTTGGGAATAATAGCCGTCAAAGTCTACTTGCTAGTGGTTGGCGACCTTTTCACCGAGAATTAGATTGGAGTTTTCTTTGGCGATTGTTGCACAATGATACTGGTGAGTTAACACAAAAGAGTTTGAATTTAGCGAGTAATGTCGCCGAGATTTTAGGACGTAATAATTATGCTTGGTGGGCTAATTTATTAAATGTTGTATCTGATAATACACGATATGAAATTGAAAAATTTTGGAACTACATCACACCTGATCCACAATCACCTGATCATCGGTATAAAGATGTTTTAAGTACAGAAACACCGATAGTGCAATTTGTCAATCGTAGCAGTATTCCTATTGATTACGTGTTGAATCGGCTGCAAGAAATTACTGTGTTACGCGTTTTACAATTATTAGGATGTCCTGATATTATTACTCAGTATTATTCAGAAAGAGATTTTTATTTTCCTGTAGATAAATTTGTCAACTGGGAACGCCTAGATGTTGTCAATACTGTTTACGCTTATTGGTCTAAATATGACGTTTGGCTACAGATTGACCCTTATGATCGCGGCAGACGACAATATACTTTAATGGCAAAAGACATCACACCATTAGTTAACAAAGCGACTTATGATTTAGCAGTGATGTTGAGTGGCTATCAAAGTCGTGTAGGCAAGGTTCACAGTCAATTTCCCATTCGCACATTTCCAGCAGATATTCAAAACTTTACTGACTCGGTACAGCAAGCAGTTCTCCGTCAAAATCAGTTAGCCGTTGTTGTACATGGTGAACCAGGAACAGGTAAAACAGCATGGACACAAGCTGTAGCCAAAGAAATTTTAGTACCTTTAGGGTATGTAATTTTTATTCTCGATCATGATGCGATCGCTAACTTTGTACCGCCAATTTACTTAGAGAGGATTTGTATTGTAATTAACGAAGCAGATAATTTAGCACAAAATCGGGCTTCGGAAGTAGCACAGTATAACAATAAAACCGAGCATATTCTCAGTTTGTTAGATGGCACTTTATACCAAAGTGTAATTGATGACTCTAGTATTCAATTGAAGCAGCGGTTAGTTGTTTTGATGACTTGTAACACTACCGAAAGATTAGATCCAGCAATGTTACGAAAGGGTAGAGTAGATTTGATGTGTGAATTTACACAAAGATTTGTTTAAAAAATTCAATTTTCTCGTCAATGATTCGTTGCATCGGAGAAATAGCAACTGGAACAATGGATGTGTTCATCTTGTGCTGCTAGAACCTCTTAGTCTCAACTTCTTTTCAATGAACTTAATTTTGTCCAATTACTTAATTGTCAGGCTACAACTACCAGTAGATTAAATTATCATGAAAATTCAACACTTAGTTACGGAAGCACTGAATCTGCCTAATAATGCGATCGCTTATCATATCAGTCAGGAATTAGCCGCGATTTATTCCAATAAAGTGCTGGTAGAAGGTAGCGATTCTGCATTTAATTTAGAAAAGTATGCCGAAGCAAATCTCTGTACAATGCAACACAATGCCCACATTCATAACCAAATTATCACTGGTTGGAATGGCATGGCAAATGAAATTTATAACTATACTGAAAATGCCAGCTTTGAAGTGACATGGCAAAAACACCAATTCAATGTACTGTTAATGAGTTGGCATGAAGGATATTGTAAGATTCGATATTACTGGATTCTGGCTAACAACAAGGAGGTAGCTGAGGATTTTTTTGCTGCTGTTTGTGATTGGAACTCAGAAATTCGGGAAGAAGTTTTAGTATTTGAAGATGGTTACTGGACAAAAAATCTCGATTTGTTTCAATCAATTAAAGGTGCAACTTTTGATAATCTCATCTTGCATGGAAATCTTAAACAAGATATTCATGATGACCTGATAAACTTCTTTGCGTCTGGTGAAACTTACGCAGATTATGGTGTGCCTTGGAAGCGGGGTATTTTATTTATTGGTTCACCAGGCAATGGTAAAACACATACAATCAAAGCATTAATCAATCAAATGCAGCAGTCTTGTTTGTATGTTAAAAGCTTTAAATCTGAGTATGATACTGATAGCGAAAATATTCGCAAAGTGTTCAAACAAGCACGACAATCTGCTCCTTGTATTTTGGTGCTAGAAGATATAGATTCTCTTCTGAATGATGAAAATCGCTCCTTCTTTTTAAATGAACTTGATGGCTTTGCTTTGAACGAAGGTATTTTTACTATTGCCACCACCAATCATCCAGAACGCTTAGATGCGGCAATTTGCGATCGCCCAAGTCGTTTTGACCGCAAATATCATTTTGAATTACCAGATATTGCAGATCGACAAGCTTATGTAACTTTATGGAATCATAAACTAAAAGATGTGATGCGCTTATCTGATGAGGCTGTAAATCAGATAGTTGCACTTACAGATGGCTTCTCCTTTGCATATCTCAAAGAACTATTTTTCTCATCGATGATTCGTTGGATGAGAGAAATGGAAACTGGAACAATGGAGAAAATTATGCTTGCTCAAGTAGCAACTTTAAGAGAACAAATGAGTAGTATCACTAAACCTCTTGCATAAATATTTTTTTGATATTTTAAAAATCAAAACCGTCATGCTACACCATAATTCTGTTACCATAGCTGACATCCAAGCAGCACAAAAACGTCTTTTTGGTGTTGCTAACCGCACACCTGTACTAACTTCTAGAACTATCAACGATCGCACCAATAGCCAAGTATTTTTTAAGTGCGAAAATTTTCAACGTACAGGGTCATTTAAATTCAGAGGTGCATACAATGCCCTAGTACAATTATCACCAACCCAACAAAAAACAGGCGTTATCACCCATTCATCGGGGAATCATGCCCAAGCGATCGCATTAGCTGGAAAGCTATTAAATATTCCTACCACTATTGTCATGCCTGATGATGCTCCCGCAGTTAAGCAAATTGCAACTCGTGGTTATGGTGCTGAAATAATTCTTTACAACCGACAAACAACCAACAGAGAAGAATTAGCCCAAAATTTAGCAAGCGATCGCCATCTTACCCTCATTCCCCCTTACGATTATCCCCATGTGATCGCTGGACAAGGTACAACTGCTCTAGAACTTATTCAAGAAGTTGAACAACTCGATTTAGTGCTTGTTTGTTGTGGTGGTGGCGGCTTACTTTCCGGTTGTGCGATCGCTACCAAAGCACTTTTACCTAATTGTAAAATCATTGGCGTCGAACCAGCACTTGCCGATGATGCTACCCGCTCCTTTCACACTAAAGTTTTGCACACTGTTACTAATCCTGATACCATTGCCGATGGCGCTCGTACTCCGAGTCTTGGTCAAATTACCTTTCCCCTAGTACTGCAATATGTTGATGATATGGTGACAGTATCTGAAGAGGCAATTGTGCGTACCATGTTTTTCTTGTGGGAACGCCTGAAAATTGTCGTTGAACCGACTGGAGTACTTGCAGCCACAGCTTTATTAGAAGATATAGTAATAGCACCAGGGGCAAAGATTGGCGTGATTATTAGCGGTGGCAATGTAGATTTGGCGCAAGCCGGCCGCCTGTTTCATCAATTTTGAGTGAGCAGATACGTTAAACTAGTTCAGACAATTCTCCATCAAAACGGCGAAATAAAAATACCCAAAGCGGTAAAGAACTGTTAATTGCAATTAACCTGACTAAATGTCCAGCTGTGACAATTTCGACATTATGATTCAACGTCAGCGCAACTAAAATCATTTCTGCTGATCCGCCTGGAGCTGTGACTAACAGACAAGTTAACCAATCCCAAGAGGTTAATTGCATAGCGAGTATAGCAGCGATCGCTCCGGCGGCAATAGTCATCGCTACAGACATGACAGCATAGCCTATAGCCTGCTTTTTGAATGTAGGCTTGTCTCCCCAGTATTCACCAATAGTAATCCCCAACAGCATTTGACCCAACAAGTTAATCAAAGGCGGTGGACTAAAGCTAATATCACCCACAAAAGGCAGCCAATCTAGCACCGGATTAAACCCCATACCAATCAACAATGCTGCAAAAAAATCACCAGCGGGAATTTTGCATAAAATAGCCAGATAAACTACTAATCCAGTAATTAGCAGTGCTAACAAAAGTAATTCTAATTGAGATAAATCGAAATTAACCAAAGAGCCTGTAATTGGGAGTGTTGGCGAATTCCAGGAATTGCCAACCGATGTCCTCGCAATGGGGGGGATCAGAAAAACTACAGAGGTAACGCGTAAGGCTTGAACTAGGGCGACTAAAGTCACGTTGCGATCGTAATCAGCGGCAATAGCTGCCATAATTCCTACACCACCAGGAACCGTAGCTAGCATTGCTGTTAATAGGTTAGTTTGACTGATGCGAGAGTAAATGTAGCCAATACAGCCACCACACAGCAGCAGAAACATGGTGAGAAAGATAAAAATAGGAATACCGGAAATCACCGTGGAGAAATTACCATGAGTGTTGGATAAGCCAACAGTTAGTCCCACAAGTGCTATGCCGACTTTCCTCGCAGTGCGGTTGGGTGCAGGTGAATATTGGTAGAATAGCCGACATGCTTGCAGAACTACTGTACCAGCAGCAATCCCGCCAAATATCCAAGCAATCCCTCCACTATGAAACCTTGCCAAGAA
Organism: Desmonostoc vinosum; assembly: GCF_059505385.1. Lineage (NCBI taxonomy): Bacteria > Bacillati > Cyanobacteriota > Cyanophyceae > Nostocales > Nostocaceae > Desmonostoc > Desmonostoc vinosum. Next base: position 240 of record NZ_JCACKM010000252.1, on the reverse strand, counting down.
TAAGCCAAGAGGTAAAGCTAGCAGTATTTCTAAAGCAAGGATAATTGATTGCCTGGTCAACAAAGGTTGTTTTGTGACAGCAAAGTTTTCAGCAACAGGTTCTTCCAAGGTGGGAGCAACATTTAAACTTTGATTCATCGATACGCGTTAACTTAACTTAATTTAACTATGCACTCAAGTTCACGCGATCGCACAACTCACTTTAGGTTACATTTGGGAATGGGGAATGGGGACTGGGGA
>NZ_JCACKM010000251.1:0-6430 GCF_059505385.1 Desmonostoc vinosum | reverse complement strand
ACCACTGATTTGGAGTACCGAATTCAGTGGGGGACGAGGGCGCGAATTAGTTAAATATTGATTTCTTTAGTTTATCTAAAATCACATCTAAGTTAGAGAGTTACCTTTCTAAGATAGAGGCAGTAGCAATCATCAAATTGCCGCGCACAATTACAACCTAATTAACAGGCAGTCGTTAGGGAGAACACAGCAATGGCTAAAATGTCAGAATCTTTGGATTTGTCTATCCAAGATGCTACAGACAAAGCTCTAGATCGTGATTGTACAACCTTATCGCGTCATGTTCTACAGCAACTTCAGAGTTTTTCAGCAGATGCACAAGATTTAAGTGCGCTGATGAATCGTATTGCTCTTGCGGGTAAATTGATTGCTCGTCGCCTCAGCCGTGCAGGATTAATGGAAGGCGTTTTAGGATTTACTGGGGAAGTCAATGTGCAAGGAGAATCCGTTAAAAAGATGGATGTCTATGCCAATGATGTTTTTATCTCAGTATTTAAGCAAAGCGGCTTAGTTTGTCGTTTGGCTTCTGAGGAAATGGAGCAACCTTACTACATTCCAGAGAACTGTCCTATTGGTCGCTATACACTTTTGTATGACCCAATTGATGGTTCATCGAATACAGATACCAATCTCAGTTTGGGTTCTATTTTTGCGATTCGGCAACAAGAAGGCAACGATAGTGATGGTCAGGCAACCGACCTACTTACTGATGGACACAAGCAAATTGCCGTTGGCTACATCCTGTATGGGCCTAGTACAATGCTAGTCTATACTATAGGTAAAGGGGTTCATTCGTTTACCCTTGACCCTAGTCTAGGAGAATTTATCCTCACAGAAGAAAATATCCGTATTCCCAACCACGGTGCTATTTACAGCGTTAATGAGGGTAACTTTTGGCAGTGGGAAGAATCAATTCGGGAATACATCCGCTACGTACATCGTACAGAAGGCTATACAGCTCGTTATAGTGGGGCTATGGTCAGCGATATCCATAGAATTTTGGTACAAGGGGGTGTGTTTCTTTACCCAGGAACAATTCAAAAACCCGAAGGTAAATTGCGTCTGCTTTATGAAACGGCTCCTTTGGCCTATTTGATTGAACAAGCAGGTGGTCGTGCTACTACAGGGTTGGTAGATATTTTGGATGTTGTGCCGAAAAAATTGCATCAACGCACACCTCTGATTATTGGTAGCAAAGAGGATGTTGCCAAGGTGGAGTCTTTTATTCAAAACGGGCACTAAGCTGTGACACATTTAAATTGCGTGGTTGTCATTTGTCATTAATGTTTACAAAGGACAAAGGACAAATAACAGAGCTTAGTACTACTGAGTGGAATTGAAAATTTGTCTTGAAAGCACATCTTTTCTTTCCCTACTCCCTACTCCCCACTCCCCACTCCCCATTCCCCATATTTCTTGAAAGGTCTGTTGCAAAGGGAAATCTTGCTTATAACTTTCGCAAAACTCACAAAAAGGCAGTCTCAAGTAAAAGATTTTATTACATCCGTAGGCAAGAGACGTTTATTCTAGTATTTTTTACTCAGGGCTCAGAACTGTTTCAACTCAGGAGGTCATAGCAAGGGGATTAAGCAAATTTGGAATTATTGCTTGCTGGACTAGAGAGAACAAAGCATCGACGGCAGCAATAGGAAGCTCACTATAAAAATTTAGGATTGGGAATGCAAAGTAGCGCTTTTTGAAAGTGAATTAAAGACTATCTCAGTTGGTCGATGCAATTAAGTGATGGGCAACGCCAAAATGCAAAAGCTACCGTCAACAATCAGCGAGCAGTTATCGGCTGTTGATCACTGAATAACTGTTTTAACACTTGATAGATTTTGTCAACGTCACTTAGAAACATCATTATACAGGAGTGAAATCAACATCAGCTATGGCAACCAATCATCTACTGGAAATTAAAGAATACGGTCAAAGTATCTGGATGGATAATTTGAGCCGTGACATCATTCAATCAGGCGAATTGAAAAACCTGGTTGAAAATCAGGGAATCTGTGGAATTACTTCTAATCCAGCAATTTTTGAGAAAGCGATCGCAGGCAATGCCATTTATGATGCGGATATAGAAGCCGGAATTCGTGCCGATTTACCAACATACAAAATTTACGAATCACTAGTGTTTGCAGATATCCGCAATGCTTGTGATATCTTGCGTCCAGTATATGAAGCCTCGAATAGGCAAGATGGTTATGTGAGTATTGAAGTCCCACCAACTATCGCCCATGATACCCAAGCAACAATCACCGAAGCCCGTCGCTATTTCCAAGAAATCGGACGGGAAAATTTGATGATTAAAATTCCCGGTACAGAGTCCGGTTTACCAGCCGTAGAACAGGTAATAGCTGACGGCATTAACGTCAACATCACCTTACTATTTTCTGTACAAAGCTACATCAACACAGCTTGGGCATATATTCGCGGCTTAGAAAAACGAGTCAGTGAAGGTAAGGACATCAGCAAAATTGCCTCAGTAGCTAGCTTTTTCCTCAGCCGCATCGACAGCAACATCGACGCCAAAATTGATGCTAAGTTGAAGGCAGGCGTTGATGACATTGCCATAGAAGCCAAGCTCAAAGCTGTCAAAGGCAAAGTTGCGATCGCCAACGCTAAAATTGCCTACCAAGAATATAAGAAGATTATAGAGAGCGATCGTTGGCAAGCTCTAGCAGCAAAAGCAGCAAAAGTACAACGGCTACTGTGGGCCAGCACCAGCACCAAAGACCCCGATTACAGCGATGTGATGTACGTCGATGAGTTAATTGGCCCAGATACCGTTAACACCTTACCACCAGCAACAATTAAAGCTTGCGCTGACCACTGCGATGTCACTAATCGGATAGAAACAGGCACACAAGAAGCTGAACAGCTAATCGAAAGCCTCAAAGATCCCGACATCAACATCGACATCGATGTCGTGATGGACGAACTACTAACTGAAGGAATCGACAAATTTGTCCAGCCCTTCCAGTCCTTGATGAACTCTTTAGAAGAGAAAATCAAGGTATTGTCACCAGTGTAGGTATTAAGGACTAGGGACTGGGGACTAGGACTAGAAAAATATCTTCCCAATTCCCCAGTACCCCAATTCCCAATTCCCCAATTCCCCAGTACCCCAATTCCCAAAAATTACTATGGTTAGTCTGCTAGAAAATCCCTTGCGCGTAGGTTTGCAACAGCAAGGGATGCCCGAACCTCAAATTATAGTTATCTTTGGCGCTTCTGGTGATCTGACCTGGCGCAAATTAGTTCCAGCACTTTACAAATTGCGACGAGAAAGACGCATTCCACCAGAAACTACTATTGTGGGTGTGGCACGTCGAGAGTGGAGCCACGAATACTTTCGCGAGCAAATGCAGAAGGGTATGCAAGAGGCTCATAGCAATGTTGAACTCACCGAACTCTGGCAAGACTTCTCTCAAGGTTTGTTCTACTGTCCTGGAGACATAGATGACCCTGAAGGCTACCAAAGACTGAAAACCCTGTTGAGCGAACTAGACGAAAAACGGGGCACACGAGGCAACCGAATGTTCTATCTCTCCGTTGCCCCAAAATTCTTTCCTGAAGCCATCAGGCAACTGGGTACAGCGGGAATGCTAGACGACCCGTACAAACATCGTTTGGTAATTGAAAAACCCTTTGGTCGAGACTTAGCATCAGCTCAAAGTCTCAACAAAGTAGTACAAAAATTCTGTAAAGAGAACCAAGTTTACCGCATTGACCATTACTTGGGTAAAGAAACAGTCCAGAATCTACTGGTGTTTCGCTTTGCCAATGCGATTTTTGAACCGCTGTGGAATCGTCACTTCGTTGACCACGTACAAATTACCGTAGCAGAAACCGTAGGCGTAGAAGACCGAGCTGGCTATTACGAAACCGCCGGCGCACTGCGGGATATGTTGCAAAACCACCTCATGCAGCTGTACTGTTTGACAGCAATGGAAGCGCCAAATTCCATGGATGCTGACAGTATCCGTACAGAAAAAGTTAAAGCGCTGCAAGCAACCCGTTTGGCTGACGTTCACAACTTGTCACGTTCAGCAGTGCGTGGTCAATATAGTGCTGGTTGGATGAAAGGTCAACCCGTACCTGGATATCGAGAAGAACCAGGGGTTGATCCCAACTCTACAACACCCACCTATGTAGCCATGAAGTTTTTAGTTGATAACTGGCGCTGGCAGGGTGTTCCTTTCTATCTGCGGACTGGCAAACGGATGCCGAAAAAGGTGAGCGAGATTTCAATCCATTTCCGTGAAGTTCCTTCTTTAATGTTTCAATCTGCTGCCCAACAGAGAAACGCCAACATTTTGGCAATGCGAATTCAACCAAATGAAGGAATTTCCTTGCGTTTTGATGTCAAAATGCCAGGGGCAGAATTCCGTACTCGTTCCGTTGATATGGACTTTAGTTATGGTTCCTTTGGTATCCAAGCAACTTCTGACGCTTACGATCGCCTCTTCCTCGATTGTATGATGGGCGACCAAACATTATTCACACGGGCAGACGAAGTAGAAGCAGCTTGGCAAGTAGTCACCCCAGCCCTTTCTGTTTGGGATGCACCCGCCGACCCAACCACCATTCCCAGGTACGAAGCCGGTACTTGGGAACCAGCAGAAGCAGAATTTTTAATTAATCAAGACGGTCGTCGCTGGCGCAGACTGTAAAAATTTAGTCATTGCTCATCCGTCATTAGTCATTGGTTATTAGTCTTAAGACAAAGGACAAATGACTAATGACAAAGAACAACCGATAACTGATAACTGACAAATACTATGACTCCCCAAGCCCCAACAATTTTTTCACTACAAGCACCAAAGGATATTTCGCTGACAGAAATAGAAGCGGAACTTAATCAAATTTGGCAAAGTTACGGTATTACCGGTGAAGACGGTGGGCTACCTGCTGCCACCCGTGCAACAACATTTACCCTGGTAGTTTACGAACCAGAAGAGACTCAGTATTTATTAGCTGCTTTAGGATTTTATAACGGCCCCATTGATGGGATTTTAGGCCCCCAAATGGAAATAGCACTGCGAGAGGTGCAGAGAAAATATAAGTTGCCCGAAACTGGAACTACAACACCTGAAACTCTCGCTGTATTACGGGAAGAATTCACCAAACGTCAAGGAAACGCAGTTGGGGAAAATGGTTCTAGTGGTGTTGGCTATAGCTTAAATGCCAGCAGTCCCAGAATTGCTGATGAAATTGCTCTGCGTAACCCCTGCCGCATCATTGCTCTGTGTCCCATTGCCGGGGAAGATGAGGGTGTCAAAGCTCAAGTTTCTGCCTATTGCCCCATCCAAAAGCAATCCTCAAGTACACTTATCTGTTGTGAATACATCACTCTCAGTGGTACTGCTGCTGCTTTAGAACGTGTGGGTGGGATGATTCCAGCATTGTTGATTGGTGGTTTACCCAAGTTTCTGTGGTGGAAAGCAACACCAGACCCAAATAACGGTCTGTTCAAGCGATTAGCAGTAGTCTGCAATAATGTAATTGTCGATTCTTGCAACTTTAACGAGCCTGAAAGTGATTTACTTAGTCTTCAAGAGTTGGTAGAAACAGGCATTCCCCTCGCTGACCTCAACTGGCGTCGCCTCTCAGCATGGCAAGAATTGACCGCTGAAGCTTACGACCCACCAAACCGTCGTGATGCTCTGCGGGAAGTTGACCGCATTACCATTGATTACGAAAAAGGCAACCCCGCACAAGCTTTACTGTTTTTGGGTTGGTTAGCTAGTCGCTTGGAATGGCTACCAGTGTCTTATCAAAAGGAAAGTGGAGACTACGAAATTACTCGAATTCGCTTTGTGGCCAAAGATCAGCGACAAGTGGAAGCTGAACTCGCAGGAGTTCCAGTCGCTGATATCGGTGATATTATTGGCGATTTGATAGCGTTGCGCCTCAGTTCTACTAATCCCAAGGCTGACTGTGGTACGGTTATTTGCTCAGAAACTGGTGGTTGTATGCGGATGGAAACTCACGGTGGTGCCCAGTCGGCTGGTTTGTTCCAACAGGTGAGTTCTCTTTCGGAACAAAAGGCGGAAGTTCTGTTGAGTCAACAGGTACAACGCTGGGGTCGTGAGTCCCTCTTTGAGGAAAGCTTAGCGCTGAGCGCTCAGATTCTGAAATTAGCAGCTTAAACAGCCATGTTGCCTCACACCTACCCGATAGGGAGGTGTCGAGACGGCAGTCGCTACAAGTCGGGAAACCATAGAGGACGCAAGAAATCTACTACTACGCTCTCTGTTGGACAGGAAGCCCACACTGTACGCGAAGCGTCAGTGTAGGTAGTTCACAAACTAATAATTAAAACTTACGCAAAACATGACGAATGTAGCGGTAATTCATGAATTACCGCTACACGCGAATAGTACGAGAGCTTGGTAGCCCCTCGGCTTTAGCCAGGGGTGGA
>NZ_JCACKM010000250.1:0-6439 GCF_059505385.1 Desmonostoc vinosum | reverse complement strand
TGCTATTAGGCAGAGACTTGAGTCTCTGACGGTTCAAGTATTTTTGCAAGAAGTATAATCAATGTGTTCTTACGTATAAATAAATTTATGACCTCAACAACAACTTATACTTACAATGCCAACGGTAGCCTCGCCTTTGAGAGGATTGACAACAATAACGATGGCATCGCAGAGTCGGTTATTACCTATAACCTCATATCCCAAAAAACTGACAATGACAATAACGGCAAGCCTGAGAGTACCACCTTCTACACCTACGACAACAAAGGCAACCGCACATCAGTAAATAATGCCATTACCTATACATACGATGCCAATAACAACCTAACATCAGAAACTAGAGATTCTGATAACGATGGTATACCTGAGGAAGTTTCGACCTATACCTACGATGCCAATAGTAACTTGACATTTAGAAGCACAACTTATGATGGGCTGAGCTACTTCTATACTTATGATTCTAAGGGCAACTTGATCTCCATAGACCAAAGCTATGAGGGCAGCATACCTTATAATGTTGCAACCTATGCCTATGACGCTAACAGTAGATTGATTGCCGAATCTGGTTACAGAATTTATGAGGCTACTTACAACGCTAGCGGTAAGCTTATATCTACATTCATTAATGATTTTAGCGGAGGATATGATAATCCTGTTTCCAGTACATATATTTACGATGCCAGTGGCAAACTGACAAAAGTTATACGTCAAGCTTCAGGTATCCTCTATCGCCCTAATTATGAAGCTACAATCACTATCGATTATACCTACGATGTCGACGGTAAACTGACATCTATCAATGAAGGAACCGATTTATTTGGTGCCGGTGTTCCTCAATTTATTATTGCCACCACTTATACCTATAATGCCGATAGCAACCCAGTAACTGTAACTTTCACTGATACCTTTAATGGTTTTATTTCTCCTTACACTAATTATAATTACACTTACGATACTTTTGGCAACCTTATATCTGCGACTAGTAACTTCTATGATATGGATGGTAAACCTTATGGGTTCAGCACCAACACTTACAACATCAGAGGGGATTTAATATCGCAAAGCTTAGATGAGAATGGCGATGGTGAGTTCAATGATTCTGATTCCTTCAGAACATATACTTACACTTATGATGATAAGGGTAATATCATATCTGAAAGCCTTGATAACAATGGTGACGGTAAGCCGGATGAGGTAAATTTTTATGCCTATGGGCCTACAAGTGCCAGCTTTGATACTGACGGCGACGGTGTGCCTGACACATTCAAGTTTTACAACTATAATGCTGAAGGTCAGCTGATATCTGAGCAGGTTGACAATAATAATGACGGTACAGTAGATGTACTTACTACTTACAGCTATGATACTGAAGGTAAACTCATAGCTGAGCAGGCTGACAATAACAATGATGGTACCGTAGATATACTTAGCACTTACAGTTACGATCCCAATGGGAAGTTGACAATCAAGAATTCTGACACAAACAACGACGGCATCATCGATACAGTCACCACTTACAACTACAACACTGACGGTCAACTCATTTCTGAAGAAATTGACAGCAATGGTGACAGCGAGACCGATACCCTTGTGAGCTATATCTATAACCGCAGTGGTCAACTTTTATGGAAAACTACTGATGAAGAGTCAGTAGATGGTTTGCTCCTGGATGGTAGCAATGATGACGATGAGTTAATTGGCGATGCAGGTAACGATACAATTTACGGCAAAGATGGTAACGATGAACTGTTGGGGTTAGGTGGTAACGACATCATTTATGGTGGTAACGGGAATGATGAACTGGTAGGATTTGATGGTTATGACCAACTATTTGGTGGCAATGGTAATGACCAACTCTCAGGCTTTGATGGCAATGACCAACTATTTGGTGGCAACGGTCGTGATACCTTAATTGGTGGTGCAGGTGGAGATATCCTCACTGGTGGCAATCGTCGTGATACTTTTGTGTTTGAGTCTTTGAGTGATTCGTTGCTGGCGAATTTTGATGTGATTAAAGACTTAGACGTTCATGTAGATAAGATTGATGCACCCAAGGCGGTAAATACCCTTAACTTGCAACAATTTGGTCAAATTAATCTGCTAACTGAGGCGAGAATTCAACTTTTGTTGGATAGTACTAGTTTTATTGCTAATCAAGCTGCAACATTCACCTTTTTTGATTTAAATGATCGGACTTTCCTAGTAATTAATGATGCCACCAACGGATTTAATGCTGCTACTGACGCCATCATTGAGATTACTGGTTACAGCGGTAATCTGGGTGCTTTAGCGATTGTGTGATTTGTGGTTAGTAAAGTTGCCTCAAATACTAACTTTTTTCAACGCAAAGAACGCGGAGTTTAGCGCAAAGGTACGTAGAGATTTTATGTAGGATAGTTTTGTGCTAAAAATTCTTTGGCTTCAAGCTGATCTGTAATCACTCTATCAAGAGTCGCGGCGAGTAAATCATCTAATATTTGTCGATACTGTGGCCCTGGCTGATAACCTAGTCTCCTTAAATCATTGCCGTTCAAAAGTGGCTGTATATGATGCCAAACTGTGAGATATTGCCAAATTTGTTGCCTGATTACTCGCGGACTTCGCAAAGCAATTAAAATCAGCATTGGTAAGTCATACTGTCGCAGTAAATGTACAATTTGACTGGGATGTTGCAAATTAGGTAATGAAGCCATCACCTCAGTTTCTGCTTGAGATAAATTCTTCAACCTAGCGATGCTTTCCTCTTGTAGTTGTAGATTTTTTGCTACTTTCCCTTGATGTTCTGGTATTAAATGAGCAATTAATACTTCTAGGCGCATTTGCCAGTGAATTAAGGTTTGTTGACTGTCAAATCGCCCTAAACAGCGTTCTAGCAAACGTAGTTGTCGTAGAAGTTCTGCATCTAGTTTGAGGGTAGGATGAATGCACTGTAACGCTCCTAGATTGTCGAGTAGCTGTAAAGCCGATTTCCAGTAAGGGGCTTCTAGGATATGCTTTAATTCTGTTTTGAGTCGAGTTTGGAGAGCTGGAGTTTTGCTATTCTCTTGAGCAGTGCGATCGTAAACACCACTATTGATAGCATAACGGATATACTCTTCTGTCTGCGGTTCAATATCAAATCCCAAGCGCACGGCAAAGCGCACACCGCGATAAATGCGAGTTGGGTCTTCAATAAAGCTATTGGCGTGTAAAACTCGAATTTGCTTAGCTTGTAAATCTACTAAACCACCAAAGAAATCAAGTAAATCTCCAGCACGGGGGGATGTAAGTCGCAGTGCCATGGCGTTGATGGTGAAATCCCGACGATACAAATCTTGACGAATCGAACTCGCCTCAACTTCTGGATTAGCGGCGGGGTAAGGGTAAAATTCTGTCCTAGCGGTGGCAATATCTATCCATAAGGAATCTAATTCTGAATCTTTATGCCATAGCAAGGCAGCAGTTTGAAAAGCCCCATGGATTTCTAAACGCGCACCTAAGTAAATTTGCTGAAGTACTTTGGCTAATTCAACACCAGCGCCAACAGCGGCTGTTTTGTGAAAACCATCCACTACAAGGTCAATATCTTTAATCAGCAATGTGCCCGTTGTTGCTTCAGCTAACAGCACGTCTCGCACTGCCCCCCCCACAAGATAAAGGTGCCAACCCCGTTTTTCTGCCTCTTGCGATGCTATGGTGAGCAATTGCCACAATTGAGGAGCAAGAGCAGAGGACACGGGGACACGGGGACGTGGGGACGCGGAGAGTAATGTTGTCCCCGCGTTCCCACCTTGCCCTGTGCCTGTGTCTGCTTGATGTAATTCGCGTAGCACATCGGTACGGGTAACGATGCCGACTAACTGCTCATTCTCCAGCACTGGTAGGCGTCCGATATCATATGTCACCATTAACGCCTCAATTTCTGGCAGTGTGGTATCTGGGGTGATAGTTTTGAGGTTGGTTGTCATATAACCCTTGACTGGTGCATGACTAAACCCGTGATGTAAGGCAATATCAATATCCCGTCGGGAAATAATACCTACCAATTGTGCTTGGGAATCAACTACAGATAAACCAGAGTGTCCATAGCGTAATAAAATACGCTGGGCTTCCGTAATTGTGGTGTCAGGGCGAATGGTGCGGACAGGAGAAGACATTAAATCTCTGGCTGTGGGGGGATGAGGAATTTGAGCTTTAATGCCATCGAGAAGTTGTTGCAGTATTGCTTGTGAGTCTACTTGACGCAAATTCAAAGATGCTGCTTGGGAATGACCGCCACCACCGAAATTTTGGAATAATATATTGAGGTTTGTCTGGGGAATTTGCGATCGCCCAATCACTGTTAAGCGTGAATCACCTTCCCCTAACGGATATTCGTTGGCTAACAGCAAAGCATCTATTTCGGTTAACTCCACAAGTTCTGAAGCCAGACTCGATAAACCTGGCACAAATCCTTCAGTTTTTAACGTCACCGAAGCGATCGTATATCCACGCAGGTCAACGTATGCTAAATTTTCTAGCGCTTGAGTCAATAACTGCTGCAATTGCACAGATAAGCCAGGATCGCAATAGGTGGAAATTACCTTTAAACTAGCACCTTGCTGCATCAACCAAGCCAAAGCTAAAGCATCTCTTGGTGTAGCTTGCTCAAACGTCAACGAACCAGTATCAACATGGATACCCAAAGCCATCACCGTTGCTTGGGCAGGAGTTAGAGAGATTTGCCGCTGTTGCAATTGTTCCACAATTAATGTTGTGGTCGCTCCCACAGCAGAAATATACGATTGCGTCACCGCAATACTAGGTTCTTGTCCTAAGTGATGGTCATAAATAACAATCTCTTTTAAGTGTGGTAAATCTAACCACTCCGCAGCCTTACCCAAGCGATCGCGGTTTTGTGTATCCACCACAGTTAGAGAGCGAATTTTCTCAGGATTAACCGAACGCCGCTCAATTAGCGGGTATTCATCCCGATGCAATGCCAAAAAATCCCTCACAGGTGGGTGAGAACCACCACTCAGCACAATTTTGCTCCCCGGTAGCAGGCAAGTTAGTCCTACCGCCGCCCCTAATGCGTCAAAATCAGCTGTTGTGTGGCAAAGAATTAAATCCATATTCAAGAGTCATTAGTCATTAGTCATTAGTCATTAGTACTTAGACAAAAGACAAAGGACAAATGACTAAATGACAAGAGTGTAACGATTTCTGATACCTTAAAAATAAGGAAAAACTATCAGTGTCGCCCTTAAAGATATTCTATCTTTAGCATTTCGTTATTTTGGGAGAAGCAAAAATGACCATCATATTCCAATTCGCTTTAGTAGCCCTGGTTCTGCTGTCTTTTATTCTAGTTGTTGGTGTTCCCGTTGCTTACGCAACTCCCCAAAACTGGGTTGAATCAAAAAGGTTACTCTGGATTGGTTCTGGAGTCTGGGTTGCATTAGTACTTTTAGTCGGAATATTAAACTTTTTGGTTGTGTAGGCCACGACTTCGCTCTAGCATCGGCACATAATATAAAAACTAGAGGAGCAGAAAAGCCAAAGTAAAAGGTTTAAGAGCTTTTTCCTGAGTGCGCTTTCCTGCTCCTCTACATTTAAATAAGAAAAGTATATTGCCAAGAAATATATTAAGAGGCAGTCATGGCAGTTTTCGAGGGAAGTTTTACTCAAACAGAACCTTTGCGGTTTGCAGTGGTCATCGGTCGATTTAACGACCTAGTTAGCGTTAAGCTCCTAGAGGGGTGTCAAGATTGCTTAAAACGCCATGGTGTAGATACAAATCCCCACGGCAATCAGGTAGATTATGTTTGGGTACCGGGAAGCTTTGAAGTCCCAATCGTCGCTCGCCAACTTGCACTTTCCCATCGCTATGATGCAGTAATTTGCTTGGGTGCAGTGATTAAAGGCCAAACACCTCATTTTGATTATGTATCTTCAGAAGTTGCCAAAGGTATTGCCGCCGCAGGTTTTCAAACAGGCGTACCCGTAATTTTTGGCATTTTAACAGTAGATACTATGCAGCAAGCCTTAGAACGAGCAGGTATTAAGAGTAATCATGGCTGGGATTATGCCATGAGCGCTCTAGAAATGGCTAGCCTGATGCGGCAACTACGCTCTAACCTAGCAGAACCATCATATCCTCATAACCCTCAGTCTTTGCCTGCATCTTTTCCCAACACCAGCGTTAACAATCTTGCCCCAGAGTCAGAACAACTGAGCTAAACAATTAAGAGGACACGGAGACACGGGGACGCGGGGACGCGCTTACACGGTGAGACAGCGAGTAAAGGAGGGTTTCCCTCCGCAGGCGACTGCGTTAGCGCAGCGTTAGCGAGCTTGCGAGCGTCACCCGAAGGGTGACGCGGAGAATGTAAATGAAAGTTTCTCCGCATTCCCCCATCCCTACCTCTTATGGGTAGGTTTTTTAGATTTCGCGTTTTGGTTGACGCGGGGACGCGGG
>NZ_JCACKM010000249.1:0-6512 GCF_059505385.1 Desmonostoc vinosum | reverse complement strand
GACTGGGGACTGGGGACTGGGGACTGGGGACTGGGGACGCGGGGACGCGGAGAAAATTTCTCCCTCATCTTCCCTACTCCCTACTCCCTACTCCCTACTCCCTACTCCCCACTCCCATACCTGACGCCCAATTAGAATAAAGATAAGTATCTAGCTGAATATATTCACTAAATTTACTCTATGTCAGTTTTAGCAGCGATCGCAGTCTTGGCTGTTTTGATCTTGGTACACGAGTTGGGACACTTTGTTGCAGCACGTTCTCAAGGCATTCTCGTTAACCGTTTTTCTTTGGGGTTTGGCCCTGTTCTTTGGAAGTATCAAGGATCACAAACCGAGTATGCTGTCCGCGCCTTCCCTTTGGGTGGTTTTGTTGGTTTCCCCGATGACGAACCAGATAGCAATGTTCCCCCTAATGACCCTAATTTGTTGCGTAACCGCCCAATTTTAGACCGGGCGATCGTCATCAGTGCGGGAGTGATAGCAAATTTAATCTTTGCTTACTTATTACTGGTGGCGCAGGTTAGCTTTGTGGGCATAGGGCAAGCTAGTCAAAATGGGGTATTAATTCAACAGTTGGCACCAGAGGTTAGTTCCGTAGCAGCCAAAGCCGGAATTAAACAAGGAGATGTCATCCTCGCAGCTGATCAAAAGCAATTTGGCAAATCACTGCAAGAAATAGATGCTTTAAGGGAAATCATTAAAAGTAACCCAGGTAAATCTATTCAATTAGAAATTGCCCGTGGCGACCAAAAGCTATCTGTAAATGTGATTCCAGAAGCGAAACCCGGCGGCGGTAGTGTTGGTGTTGGGCTGGCTCCCAACGGTAAAATTGTGCGTAATCGGGTGACAAATCCGATAGCCGCTTTGAATTTGGGTGCCCTAGAATTTCAGCGCGTTGTCACAATGACTTTTAAAGGTTTTGGACAACTGATTACTAACTTTGGGGAAACGGCTTCTCAAGTAGCCGGGCCAATTAAAATTGTAGAAATTGGTGCAAATATAGCCCAAAATGACACAGGCAGCTTATTGTTCTTTGCGGCTTTAATCAGTATTAACTTAGCAATCATCAATATTTTGCCTTTACCAGCTTTGGATGGAGGACAACTGGCTTTTCTGGTAATTGAAGGTTTGCGCGGTAAACCCTTACCTGATCGCATTCAAGAAAGCGTTATGCAAACTGGTTTGGTGATTCTCTTAGGGTTAGGAATCTTTTTAATTGTTAAAGAAACTACCCAATTAACTACCCAGTTGGAGTGGGTGCAAAAATTATTCCAGTGAGTGCTACTCGTAAGTCTTTATCTAACAAGCAACGAGCTGTAGAAATTTTGGCTCGTCTCAAGCGTCTTTATCCAGATGCAACCTGCTCTCTCAACTACTCAACACCAGTACAATTGCTGGTAGCTACAATTCTCTCCGCTCAATGTACTGATGAGCGAGTGAATCTAGTGACACCAGCTTTGTTTGGTAAATTTCCGGATGCTGCTAGTTTAGCGATCGCCGATTTATCAGAGTTAGAAAACTTGGTGCGTTCAACAGGATTTTACCGCAATAAAGCCAAGAATATTCAAGCCGCCTGTAGGATGATTGTCACCGAGTTTAACTCTGTAGTGCCTAATCAAATGGAGCAGCTCTTAAAGCTCCCAGGTGTGGCCCGAAAAACTGCAAATGTAGTCCTCGCTCATGCCTATGGAATTAATGCTGGTGTGACGGTTGATACTCATGTCAAACGCCTGAGTGAACGCTTGGGTTTAACCAAGCACACAGACCCTATCCGTATTGAACAGGATTTAATAGCCCTATTGCCACAACCAGATTGGGAGAATTGGTCAATTCGGCTAATTTATCACGGTAGAGCTATTTGTAAAGCACGTTCACCTGCTTGTGTGGCTTGTGAGTTAGCTGATTTATGTCCTGCGGCTTCTGTGTAAGGAAATGAGGCAGTTTGAAAAGCGATTTCTAATCGCGCGCCGTTGCTACCCTGTGGGAAGCCGCCCTCCGGGCGTCTACAAGTCGGCAAAGCCGCCAACACTTGCTTCAAGGCGGGGAACCCGCGCAACGCAGTGTTTCCCCAACGCACTGGCTTGTCTACACAGACAAAACCCACCTCCGTGGGTTCAAGACCTTAGACCTCTTGCAAAAGTCGGATACTCGCCAGAAAATTTATTTTCTGGCTGATAACTCAAGTCGGTTTCAACCGACTAATAACAGTATTTTTAGTCCGTTTCAACGGACTTTTGCTATTAGGCAGAGACTTGAGTCTCTGACGGTTCAAGTATTTTTGCAAGAAGTCTCTTGATTTTCCGTGTTTTCCGCGCAGGCGGACTTTGCCTGTGTAGTAGCGAATTATTCGCCCAAAACTTTTCTCTGAGCGAAGCTATGCCATAAGCTTTACGCTCTTAAGATCGCATCAATTCACTAGATAATACTAGATAATACCAATTTGAAAAAAGAATGCGACAAATATAAACCTTGAAACCCATGCTATATCTGGATTTCTTCATGCGCGAATTTTGAATTGATATTAACTAATATATTGACTTTTGCTCTTAAAAGATATAAATATTTTTACAGAGTAATTGAAACTAATTTGCAAAAAAGCTAATACGTGTAGATACTAATGGAGAGTTACAAATGAGTGTGAGAAGAAAGGGCTTGTTGGGTGCTGGCGCGGCATTTGTAGCGCTTACGGGTCTACTGGTTGGTACGGGTAGCGGAATGCAAGCATTTGGCAATGCTACTATTAATCAACAGACATCACGCTTACTTGCTCAAAAACAAGATTTAGTAATTGTCTTTCCTAGCAGAGCTGATTCTACGGACTTGCAAAGTAAAGCAGATGCTGTAGCCAAATTTTTATCCCAAGAGTTGGGAAGACCTGTTAAAGCGCAGGTAGGCGATGATACGGCCGCTGTGGAAGCATTGAGAGCTAATCGGGCTGATATAGCTTTTTTGAGTAGTCGCCCAGCTTTAAAAGCAGAGCAATTGGCTAATGCTCGTTTGTACTTAGCTGAGGTACGCTCTAATTATTCGGGTAGATATACTTACAGTTCGACATTTATTGTTCCTAAAAATAGCCCTCTCAAAACCCAAAACTCAGCCAAAGCCACCCTAGAACAATTACGGGGAAAAAGAATGGCTTTTACATCCCCAACTTCTGGTTCGGGCTTTATTATCCCCTTGGCTGAATTAGTTAAGCAAGGATTTGTAGAAAGTCGCGATCGCGTGGATCGTTTTTTTGGTCAAGTCAGCTATGGTGGTAACTACAGCAAAGCCTTACAAGCTGTTATCCGTAATCAAGCAGATGTGGCTGTGGTGTCTGAATATGCACTCAACCCACCGTATATTACCCCGGAAGAAAAGAATCAGCTACGGGTTTTATATAAAATTTCCGGCGTTCCAGCCCACGGAATTGCTATTGATGACGACGTTCCAGCAGATCAAAGGGAAAAAATTATCAATGCTCTACTCAAGTTAAATCAGTCACAGAATAACCAACTGTTACGTAACTTGTACAACTCTACAGAATTGGTGAAAATTGATCATAATAGTCACCTAGCACCGATTCGTAATGCCCTCAAACTAGCTGGAATTGAACCATAATTTCAGTCAACAGTTAATAGTTTTCAGTTTGTTAACTGACAACTGTTAACTGACAACTGTTAACTGATTACCATGAATGATTGTGTCATTGAGTGTTGCAACCTAGAGACAGCTTATGCTGCACCTTTAAATCGTCCTATCCTCAACGGAATTAATTGCCAGATTCAGCAAGGCGAGTTCGTGGTTTTGTTGGGACTCAATGGTGCAGGTAAATCGACATTGCTGCGATCGCTTGTTGGGTTAGTACCACCTGTAAATGGAGAAGTGCGGATCAACGGCGTAGCAGTTACTCCTCAAACACTGCCACAAATTCGTCGTGACATTGGGATGTTATTTCAGGGCGGTGGACTGATTCGTCAGTTATCAGCCATTGAAAATGTTTTGTGTGGACGCCTGGGTACTAGAACAACTTGGCAAACTCTGTGTGGATTCCCGCAACGCGATCACAGCTTAGCAATCGAGTTGTTAACACAGTTCGGCTTAAAAGAACTAGCCGAACAAAAAATTAGCCAACTCAGCGGTGGACAACAACAACGAGTAGCGATCGCTCGTGCCTTAATTCAATCACCACAAATTCTCTTAGCTGATGAACCAATCACAGGGTTAGATATTATAGCATCTCAACAGGTGATGCAGACTTTATCACAATTGCACACTCAGCAAGGCATGACTATTGTCACTGTGTTGCATGATTTAGCAATAGCAGCAAAATATGCCCAGCGAGCGATCGTCTTAGATGCTGGACGTGTTGTTTATGACGGAGTTTGTGATCATCTCCAAGCTCAATTTTCTACAGTATTGAAATAGACGGGGAGTAGGGAGTGGGGAGTAGGGAGTAGGAAAGAAATACTTTTGTTACCTCGTTGTGAACCAAGCTGTCGCGCTTATAAATTGCACTATTGATGTTGTAAGTAAAAATTCTTGCAAGAAATCTAATGAGTTACTTAACCAATTCAAAATTCCTCCGCCGCTATCCTTGGTTGACTCCCTTATTTATCCTACTAATTATTGTTTTAATTTATGGTTGGGCTTTGCAAGGTTTAAAAGTTGATTTTGAACTGTTTCGGACTAGCTTGCCCTATATTACCGATTTTATTTCTAGATTATTTCCTCCAGATTGGAAAGTATTAGATATTGCCATCAAGGCATTAGTTGAAACTATACAAATGTCTTTGTGGGGAACGACTATCGGAGCTATCATTTCTCTACCAATTGCTGTTGCTAGCGCTAATAATGTGGCTCCTCGTTGGCTACAATGGCTAGCAAATTTACTACAAAATGCTGTACGTTCCGTCCCTTCAATCATTCTTGGACTAATTTTTGTCGCTGCCACCGGATTAGGCGCACCCGCAGGGACATTGGCTTTGGGAATTTATACCATCGGCTACTTGGCTAAGTTTTACCAACAAGCAATTGAAGCGGTTGATGCTCGTTCTTTAGAGTCTTTGCAAGTTTTAGGAGCATCAAGAATACAAATTGCTCAGTACGGTATTTTACCTCAAGTGCTACCACTGGGGTTAGGTTATACCTTGTGGATGTTTGAGTACAATATTCGTGCTGCTTCTGTGTTGGGTGTAGTCGGTGCAGGCGGTATTGGCTTTCAATTGAAAAGCTATATTGATGGTTTTGAATATACCAAGGCAACAACTATGATGCTAGTGCTGTTGGTAGTTGTTACGGTAATTGATGCCTTTAGTAGCCAATTGCGTCATCGGCTCGATTCGATGTAGAAATGCTCAACCGTTCGCTTAAATAATTTGTAATTCGTAATTCGTAATTCGTAATTCGTAATTAAACAAGCTGAATTAATACAAAAGCTAAAGCGGCACTTCCCAAAGGAACTGTTAAATTGTCAACACCTAGAAATGAAACAGCTTCTAAAGCAGTAGCTGTAAATGCCACCACCAATGATACAGCCCAAGTTTGCCAAATGTTGCCTTGTGTTGCCAATAAAATCGCACTATTGATTAGGTAGCTAACGAGCATCATCGTCAAAGAGCCTTCCCAGCTTTTTTGTCTCCCCAAAATTTTATACTGATGTTTACCAAAGCGTTGACCGATTAAGGCTGCTAATCCATCTCCCCAGGACATTACCAAAATACCCAGTGCTGCGTATTGAGGCTGTTGTAAGTACCAGAACCATGCAACTAAAACCCCAAAACTAACAGAATAAAAAAATGTGCCAAAGCTTTTACGTCCGACACTATTAATACCAGGGAGAATGGGAAACCGATAGGATAATAGGGTAATGACGCTTGCCAAAATCGATGCCGCAATTCCCACACCTGCGGGAATTTTTAACCACCAAGCGAGCAAAATTACATTGCCAGTGCCAATATGAACTATCTTACGTACAATTTCTGGATCGCTATTACCGGAACGATTTACCCACCATGCAATCAACAGAATAAATAATACCCAAACTGCGGCGATCGCAACTTGCAGCCATAAAAGCGAAATTGGGTTTAAATCAGAAAATATAATCACCAAAGATATAACAACATGAAAGCGTTTACCCCTGTTACCAATTTATAAGATTTAGGTGCCGTCATGAAACTATTATTGATTTGGCTGATTCGCGGCTACCGAATGTTTATTTCACCCCTGTATCCTCCAACCTGCCGCTTTCAACCAACTTGTTCAGCATATGCCATCGAAGCAATAGAACGATTTGGAGCCTTACGCGGTGGATGGATGGCAATTATGCGTATTTTGCGCTGTCATCCATTGCATCCAGGTGGTTATGATCCAGTTCCTGTCAGAAAAGGTGGAGGGGACGAGGGGGGATGAGGAGATGAGGGAGATGAGGGGGATGAGGGAGATAAGGGGGATGAGGGGGATGAGGGAGAAAGAAAATTACCCAGTCCCCAGTCCCCAGTCCCCAGTCCCCAGTCCCCAGTCCCCAGTCCCCA
>NZ_JCACKM010000248.1:0-6565 GCF_059505385.1 Desmonostoc vinosum | reverse complement strand
TATTCAGTCTGAAAAAACCTATTTTTTCGTTCCGAAATCTTTCTTTGCGTCACCCTTCGGGTGACGCTCGCAAGCTCGCTAACGCAGTCGCCTGCGGAGGGAAACCCTCCTTTACTCGCTGTCTCACCGTGTAAGCGCGTAAGCGCGTCAACCAAAACGCGAAATCTAAAAAACCTACCCATAAGAGCCACTCCCCACTCCCCACTCCCCACTCCCTAATTTTTCGGAATACGAGTGGTTTTAGTAGAGCGAGTTTCCAAGGCCATTGCATCTTCTTTTGCTACTTCTCGTTTCAAGCGCACTGTACCTGTTGGCGCGTCCTCTATATCAACTACGGTTTTTAATAGTTTGGCTGTTGCTTCGTTACCAGATTCATGAGCAAGTTTAACTGCTTTGCCCAATTTGGCTGTGGCAACCTCAATATCACCTCTGGCACGGGCTTCTAACCCCTCTTGAATTGATTGAGCAAGTTCTGCCTGCCCAGTATAATGGGCTACTCGCCGATCAATTTTGGTGGATTTGGCATCATCATCTGTCCAAGTTGCTAAGATGCGTGCTTCGGCAATTTTAGTTTCTGTACCGTTGAGGGTATAAACTAAGCTGGCTCTACCTGCTAGCATCTCATCACCAACATTTCCTGGATTCACTTGGATACAAAAGTGGTAATCACGAGATTCTTTTTTGCCCCAAGCACCTGTGGGGTAGTCAACTATTTGGGGTTTGACGGGTTTGGCACGGTTGGTGAGGTCAACGATATCTGGACTCACTTGTTTGCAGTATAAAACTCTTGCTCCTTGTGGTGTCCACAAACGCATGGCAACGTCACTCACGTCTTTGCTCATGGCTTTTTCTAGAATCGCCTGGAAGTCGGCCTCAATCATTGAGGCATTGGGGATAATGTCGGTTGTACCCAGCAGCTTACCTGCTATTAATTGGAGTTGGGAGACTCGCCAATCTGTGCCGACTCCCCGACAGTCGCACTGAAAGATTCCTTCACATTGCTGTAAAACTGTTTGCAATTTTTGTTCGTCGGAGTCGTCGTTTTGCCCATCGGTGAGTAGTAATGCTTGACGAACGGCGTTAGGCATTTTTTTGAACTGTGTCAAGGCTTCGTTTAGCCAGGTTGACATGAGTGTGCCACCTGTGGCGGTGATGTTTCTCAAAGATGCGATCGCATTTTGCTTTTTCTCTGGTGTGGCTTGAGAAACGGGAAATACTACGGTGGCTCTACTGGCTCCAGTTACTATGAAGAAGTGAGCATTTTCTGGTAACAGGTTGACGACTTTGACGATCGCTTCTCTAGCTGAGAGGATCTTGCCACCTCCCATGGAACCGGAGGTGTCACAAATAATACCAAATAGTCTTTGACTGCTGGGTGTTACGGGTATGCTTTCACCTTCTTCGACGCTAACTGTCATGATGGCATGAACTTCTTTGGTGCCTTGAGGTAGGTATTGGTTTTGAAAGACTTCAGCTTTGAATTGGTTGGGCATTGTGCTTTTTGATGATAGTGTGGGTTGATCTCACGCAGAGACAAGGCAGTGCGTTGCTTTGGTTCCCAAAGTTTTAGCAACTGCCGTGCAGAGACGCAGAGAAAGAGAATCAGAGGTCAATACAGTTGTCATGTCCGCCGTTATTACGGGCAAATTCGATGAGTGAGTGGGAGATGGCGATCGCATTTTTTTGTGATGAGGGTTGTATTAGGCTGGTTAGTTTAGCGGTCGTGGGGGCAGGGTAATGGGGAATGCTGAGTGTTTTTTATTTCTCCCCCTGCCTCACTCTCAAACCCAAGTCCTCGGCCGTATCCGATTTGCTTGGTCAACTAGGCGAATTTTCTCGTTGCCGTTTGCTAGATGTGCCATGTCACGCAAGGCTTTTTCTAGCCCTTTTCTTAGATGTATTTCTTGTAGTGGCTGTCCCAGAATTGTTAAATCGGCGGTGGGTTGTAATGTCTGGGAGGTTAATAAGTTTAGTGCTGTTTCTAGAACTTGTTGTGTCAGTCGATAGCGATCTATGCCTTCTAGGGCTAGTGCTTCAATCGCTGCTGAAGCTGCTTGGAGTTCTGGGGTTCCGGGGGTAGAACGATCGCTATTAATCAAAGTGCGGGCAATTTCAATCTGCGATCGCGTAAACATGTTGGAGGTTGGAGGTACACGTTCTAGTGCAGCCACAGCACCGTTGCGATCGCCTGTGGTACGTAGGCAACGAGCTAAACCAAATGTTGCTGATACATAACTGGGATCAGTGCGAGATGCTAGGTCGTACATTTTAATGGCATAAGAGTAATTTTGTGCTTGTTCTGCTGCTAGTCCTAATGCCAGTTTGGGGGCTATCTCTCCCGGCAAGTTGGAATATACTCGGTCGAATGCTTGTTGTGCTTCTGAGAACTGACTCTGCGCCATCAATGCCCGGCCCCAATACCAAAAAATTCGCCAGTCCCAAGGGTCTTTGGTTTTGAGTGTGGTTAAAATCTGCTCTATCTGGCTGTGTTCATTCGTTTCAATGAGGGTGTTTACTAATCGCAGCCATACTTCAGTGGAATTAGGAACTTGTTGAGCGATCACTTCTAAGCTAACAGCCCGCTTGACTGGATCGGCGATCGCACTAGCATTTAATACAGCATTAAAACCAGGGTCGCTAGAATCTAGTATCGGTACAGGTAATTGCTGATAATCGGCTGGGATTGGCTCAAAGTCAATACTATTAGTTAGTGCAAGCATATCTCCGCTCAACAGATTACTGGTAGATGGACGGGGAATATTAGTGGCGATCGCTACTACTTCCCGTAATACACCCAGTAATTGGTCTGCCATTTCATCTGCTGATTGAAAACGGTCATCGGGATTTGTTGCGGTTGCTGTGAGCAAAAACCGATACAGCGACTCTTGCAAGGCAAATAAAGGTTCTTCGTGGGGCTGGGGTATTTTATAGAGGTTTTCTTTGCTAAAACCTCGAATGTCTGTGAGTAGTACCGCTAAAGTTCTACCGATAGTGTACAAATCTGAGGCAACAGTTGGCCCTTCACTTGCTTCAGGAGCGCTGTAGCCTACAGTACCGTAAATATCACCATCAGGATCATCAATACGACGGACACTGCCCAAGTCAATTAATTTCACATCACCGCCTTCAACCATGATATTGTCTGGCTTGAAGTCGCAGTATACCAACCCCAAAGAATGTAAGTAAGCAAATGCACTGAGGATACGGTGAGTATAGGCGATCGCTTCTGCTACAGGTAACGGCGCACGACTTTTGCGAATCTCTTTAAGGGTTTTACCACCAACATACTCCATGACGATAAAACCCTCACTATTGTGATTCACAAAGTTATAGATCCCAACGATATTGGGGTGTTTCACCGCTGCGAGAAACTGTCTTTCTGCCAAAGCCACAGCAGCACTGGACGCATCTTCAGTATTGAGTAATCCCTTCAGTACTACATAGCGAGACAGGGTTTTATCAAAACCTAAGTAAATCCAACCTAGACCACCATATGCGATCGCGCCTTTAACCTCATATTGCTCCACAACTAAATCACCAGGGTGCAAGGTAGGAATAAATGAAAACTTCTGTCCACACTTACTACAAAATCCCCTTTCCCGTCGTAGTGGGTTATTGCAATTCGAGCAAAAGCGTTTATTTTCCGACACTTGCGGATTAGAGATAATCGCTTTTTCCGGTTCAGTCGATGGCAAATCTGGTATGGATATGAGTCCTGCACCCAATTGCCTGCGACTACTGCGAGCAGATGTACTACCAGTACGTCGTGATCCTTGGGAACGATTGGTTAGAGGTGAGGAACCAGTACCTAAAGTAACGGGTAAATCTTTTTGTGTGATGGGTGCGCTTTGTTTTTGGCTGACCAACGAAGCTGGCATCGCCGCCAAACCGCAGATGTCACAATAACCATCCTCAACAGTACCAGTACATCCATTTCGCGTACAGCGTAAGCCTTGCATAAGTAGGAATGGGGATTGGGGAACTCGGGGCCCCCGCTCCCGCAGGGAGTGGGGATTAGGGGTAATGGGGAAGGTGGGCCCCCTCTGGGGATAAGGGGTAATGGGGATTGGGGACTGGGGAGTGCTGAGAGACGCGATTAATCGCGTCTGTACAACTGCTGAGTGCTGAGTGAGGAGTAAGTGTTTGTTATTTCTCCCCCTGCCCCCTGCTCCCTGCTCCCCACTCCCTACTCCCTACTCCCCACTCCCCATTATTCAACCGTTTTTCATACCGAGAAACTAGTTCAGTCGCTTTGTCTATAGGGGTTGGTTGGGTGTAGAGTAATTGCTTTGCTTGTTCTGCTAACTCGGCTAAGGTGACATCTTCTATCAATCCTCGTGCTAGTGCTTTGGCTTTGAGGGCTTCAAGGCGTCCGCGCAACTCTCGACGAGTTTCTAGGGGCGCGTTATTGACTGTGTATGCTTGTTCTACTGATTCTATGTATTCTTTGGCTTTGATTGTCCAATTTTCTAAACCAACCATAACCGGATTGACTAAACCTTCTGTTAATTTGGTTTCTAACTTTGTTAGCCATTGGCTGAGGGCGTCGATTTGTATCTGAGTTAATGGAGTTTTCAGCATTGAGTGATCCAAGACTTTTTCTTGGCATTCCGCAAAAGTGGTGACGGATTTAGTATTAATTTCTTTTAATTGCTGCAATAAATTGTGAGCGATCGCAAATTTTTCTTTGATTTGGGCTTGTTGTTTGGCTTTTTGCTGTAATGCTGATTGGAGTTGTGCTAATAATGGCTGAATTTGCTGCTCTAATTCTTGACTGACTCCCAAAGGATCTTGCTCGATGCGATCGCTTAAGGAGGCAATCTCAGCATTCGCTTGCACAAGTTCACTCAGGGCACTTTGATTTAGTGATGCAGCTAATTGTTGCAGTGAAATGATCTGTGCTTCTGCATTCACTAACATTGAATCCAAGTTTGTCCAAGCGCTATCAACAGATAAAATTGTGTCTTTAGCAATAGAGAAGGCATGTGTCATCACTTCGAGTAGCTGGGTGGGAGTAATCACTTTCGCTTTCTCAGCCCCGGTTAATAGTCCTCTTTGGGCCAGTGGTGTTTGCACAGCAGGCAAGTGAATGGAGGCTCCTGTTAGCAATTGTCTAATCTCGTCTATTTTCTGCTCTCCTGCTGCTAAAAAGCCAATTTTCTGTTTTCCCCCTAAAAAGCGCGGTAGTTGTTGTCTTAGCTGGGCGGCTTTATCTACTGTTTGCGCCAACAAGTCAAGATATTGAAATAAATCGTTAATTGCCGTCAACGCTGGAGTTACTTGCACCGCAGTGATTCCCGTCAAATCTGTTTTGGGAAAACCAAAGCTACCGCACAGACGTTGATATGTTGGCAGTTCTTCTAATTCAAGGAGATTGTGACTAGCAACTTTGACCTTGTTTTTCCAGTCGGCTAAAAGTTGATCGATATCAACTGTCATAGCGATCGCTCCTGTACAAAAGAGGCTGTCCCAGACATTAGCAAGCGGTCAGATAAATATAATATTTTGTGTATTTTTTAAATAAATTCTTAATTAAATATATTAGCTTTGATAACCATCAAATGATATTTATCTTATCTGTCTATAAAGCATAAAATAACATTTATAGTCCTTTTTTACATTTTGCATTCTCGATTTAAAGGAATTCCTTGAAGAAGGCAGAAGGCAGGAGGCAGAGGGCAGAAGGGACAATTAAGAAGGGGATTCAGACCCCTCCTTAATTGGGGCCACTGAACTTCGTTTCAGTGGGGGTCTTAAACCCTTACTCCCTCCGGTCGTGGCAGAGTGCAGAAAACAGTATTCCTTCTGCCTCCTGCCTTCTGCCCTCTGCCTTTCTTGATAAAAGAAATTATCAACCTTGAGAGCGAAGATGATTATAAGATTCTTCCTCGCCAGCTCCCCCAGCTCTCTTTTTTGACCAATCCTGCTAAAATTACAGATTGCTATTTTAGCTACATCTGTTGAGGTAATAGACATGACTATTTGGGTAAATGAGCAAATTGACCCATCGGGGATGATTCATGCTTGTATTGCTTGTTGTAATGAGTCTCAAGCCAAAGATTGTCATGATTCCTTTCAAGATAATTTGACCCAAACGCAAAAAGCAGCAGGTTGGGTAGCACGATTGCGAATAGTCGAGTCTTGGGATGATGTTCCAGTGAATGCTTTAAAACTTGATTAGTGGGGAATCGAGGAGATGTGGTTCGACTTTGCTCACCAACCGAGAGATGAGGGAGATGAGAGAGGGGGCAGGGGGAGAAATAACAAATACACCAATTCCCTGTAGGGCGTTGCTGAATCATAGGATGAAATATGATGGATTGAAATCTCAAACTCTTTATTCTCTCTGCGTCTGGTGCGCGGCAGTCGCTACAACGGGGGGAACCCCGACGCGAGTTGTTCATGGGGGAAACCACGCCACTCCCCTCAAGTCGGGAAACCCGCCCACGGGGGTGGCTCCCCAAGACCACACTCGCTCCGCAACGCGCTGCCTTGCCTCTGCGTGTTAGCGTAGCGGGGCGTAGCGGGGCGTAGCGGGGCGTAGCGGGGCGTAGCGGGGCGTAGC
>NZ_JCACKM010000247.1:0-6653 GCF_059505385.1 Desmonostoc vinosum | reverse complement strand
TAGGCAGAGACTTGAGTCTCTGACGGTTCAAGTATTTTTGCAAGAAGTCTAATGTCATCTAACGGTAATAGTCCTTCGTCAACATCGGGAAATTCTTCGTCAATATCATCAAGGTTGGCGAAGACTTCCAGGAGGGATTTTTTCTTGTAGGGTTCTATGATAAGTTTTCCGTCTTCTTGTCGGATGATAACTTCTGAAGTTGATAAAGTTAATTCTTGGGGAATGAGTAAGGTTTGAATATTGCCTTGTTGAATGAGTTTAACGTGATATTCGGTAGACATTGTAATTCTCCTTAAGTGGTTTAGGGGATGGGGATTTGGCGTACATCAATACTTTAATGTTGTTGAATAATACTGTGAAAAACTCACGCAGAGGCAAGGCAGCGCGGTCTTGGGGTCTCCCCCATGAGCGACTGCCGCGCCCCAGGCGCAGAGAAGAGAACGCAAAGAGGGACTTTTGCAAGAGAATTATAAATTCTATTTCATCGGTTATCCATTCATTGTTATACACATCAGAATAATTACAGACTTATCTCCCTACCCCCTATTTTCAAGTCTATTGATGCAATTGCAACCGCCGTTCGCCGTAACGTAATAGCCTCTCTATAGATACCAAACGATTTTCCCAGGCTTTAACTTGATAGGAATTCTCTATAACTTCTTGGCTCATCAATACCCGAAATTGAGATTGAAAGCGAGTTAGCGAGGCTCTAGCTGCTAACAAATTACTGGCAGAAGGCGAAGTCGCAAGCTGATTCAAAGCACTTTGTAAAACCGCTGCTTGATTGTTAAAATCTGAAACCGTTTTAGCCACTACTAACTGATCATTCTGTAAAACAAATTTCCATTCCCGTTGCATAGCAGAATAACGAACAGCAGCAGCTTGAAAAGGCTGACGGTAAGGAATAGGTTCACTTTTGTTAGTCTCTATCTTCTTTTGGGTGCTGCCAAAAAGTTTTTCTAGCTCATGGTTAAAATTCTCGACAGCAAACAGTGCATAACCACCAGCTGCTGAATCTCTGACTAGTTGGAGTTGATCGAATGTGCCAATTGTGGGCAACGAAAGTAAACGAATTCCTGGCACTAGCAAAGTAGATCCTAATTTTGTTGAAGCTATCCAAGGTTGTGCTAATCGTTGGAAGCCAGAGGTATCTAACGCATAAGTCATGGGAACGATTAAATCTATATCTCCCCGCCGCGCCCAAACTTCCCAGTTTTGCTGAATTTTCTGAATTCGTTCTAATTCTGGCAGCGGAAATACGGCAACTGACAAAATCAAACTTGCTCGCTTTTGTCGCAACTCCCCAGATACTTGAGCGACAAAGCTATCGACTTGTTGAGTGCGAAATTCAGTCCACTTTTGCCACAAGTCCGGTTGACTGGGAGAAATATCTATTGGATCTACGCCAGTTATTTGCTGAAACTGCGCTCTGGCAGCTTTCCCATAACCGTAAGTGCGGCCTGCAACGGCATCTTGGAAGGGATAGCGAATGTAGTCTAGGTGTAAACCATCTACGTCATAGCGGGTGACAATTTCTGCGTACAGCTTGAGGAGATATTGCCGCAATTGGGGATTAGCTGGGTCAAAAAATGGTTTAGTTTGACCAACGGGAATGATGTTACCAGAGCTATCGCTGTTTGCCCAATCGGGATGAGCTGCTAGTACTGGCCCTGGATAATCAGGGTTGATATTGAGAATCTGATTGTGGCGTTGGTTGCCAGCAGCAAAAGTCCAAACCCAAGCGTGTAATTCCATATCTCGCTCATGGGCTAACTTCACCGCCGCCGCTAAGGGATCCCAACCCTTAATTAATGGGTTTTGCTGCGGTGCGACTTGGCTGGGATAAATAGTATAACCAGCGTTGACAGTTTCAAAAAAGACGGTATTGATCCCAGATTGTGCTAGCCGATCAAAAATTTGAGCTAATCCTTCCACACTGCCTGCACGGACTATCGTCCCCCGATCTAACCATACTGAGCGGATTTCTGCTGGAGCTAATCTCTGATTCACAGGAAACTGTCGCCATAAGTTGGCTCTTGTGGTTTGCCACTGCTGACGAGCCAAACCATAATTTTTGCTAGCAATTAATTGGGGTAAGTTTTTTGCCACTACCCTTGCCTGTGCTAACACTTGTTCTCTGCTGGGAATAACTGCACCTGGTTTAGTTGAGGCTACTTGCACCTGTTCTACTGGAGTGGATGCAGTATTGGTAACGTTAGTGTTATCAACGGATGCTGCTAAATGGGCACTTTCTACTCGACCAATCAAATTTTCTAGCTCTTGTTGGAGGGCGATCGCTTCGTTACTATCAATCGGTACATTGGAGTTTGGTACGACATCTAAACGCACTGTTGGTTCTGGTTCGTCAATAGCTACTGGGGGATTTTGTCTAGGTTGAGGCGCTGTAGCAATAGATATTGTTTCTGTTGAGGTAGAGCATTTTGGCGAACCGCCTTCGACTTTAGGCTTACGACTTGATGCTGTCAGATGACGATTAACAGAAGCTTTTAACCAGGCACTATCTAATTCTGCTGCTGAGGCTGTATCTGTCCCCCAACGCCAGCCAAATAAGGTAGAACGCTCGGTTGTTACCACGGCAGCGGGGTTATCTTGGGAGTTCCAAACAGCAGTAGTCTGACTGGTAGCAGCATTGGGAATCACCACACCACCACGCACCTTACCAAAAAGACCACTTTGGTCTGTCAATTGCCGCACCTTAGTTTTTGAGGGTTTTATCTGTTGTGGCTCATTCAACCCAAATCCCCAATAACTTCCTAAAAGCGATCGCAATAACTGACGTACTCCCGGTGCGGACAGACTACCCACAGGGCCACTAGCAATTAAATGTCCTCCCTTGCTCATCCATGCTTCTAGAGCAATCGCTTGTGTTGGCGATAATGTCTCCACATTTGGCAAAAATAACACGCGGCGATCGCCCCAATCCGCTGCACTCTTGACAGTAGCTAGCGGAATCACACAATATTGCACACCAATTGTTTGCAACCGCTTAGTAATTCCTGTCCATTGCGGCGTATTTTCTTGACTCTGAACTACACTCAATACAGGTTCTGTATTTACTGCTCTGGCTGGCAAAATATTAAAACAATTAGAAGTTAAAATTTGAAAATAAAAAATGAAGAACCCGGCTTTTTTCAGAGGAAATTTAACTTTTATTTTATGGCTTTTACCCTGATTCCTCACTATTTACTCTCCAATCAATAAATTATTAGATATTACTTACTCTATTTATTATTCAACACAATAATAAATACCTCCGAAAAACAACTGATATTTCTTCCTTCGGAGACTATTTATCAATGAAAGGGAACACTTCGACTACGCTCAGGAATAGGGAACAGGGAACAGTTTGCAAGGACTGATAGTAAGGGATTAGACCCGCCACCAACGCTTTTCGATGAGCGTAGTGCTTCGCTCAAGTTGATAATTGATAACCGATAACTACTTTGCCAATAATCAAAAAACGCTAACATTCTCAGCAATACAAGTAGTGATTAGCTCCTCAACGCCTGCAACTGGGAATATTTTTGTATTTAATTGCTGCGCGACTTCCTCAATGCTCATATCATCTAAAAATACTGATTCGCCATGTTTGAGCATGACATTTGGTAATAAAATTCCCTCACCTAAATCTTGTGCTTTTAAATTTAAAAGTAAATCATAACCAGTTAATAATCCGGTAACACTAATATTTTGTCCCCAATAATCGCTACATAAAGCACGCATATTTATTTCTAATCCCTCAACAGTATTCAAACTTTTCAGGATTGGTTGAAATGCTTTTTCGACTGCATTACCAACTACCCATGTTAATTTCCTTGGGGGAAATATTTGAGGTGGTAGTAATTCTGCGGCAGTGGTAGCAAATTGCTTGAGAAACAAACGAATCGAACCGACACCATTATCGATTTGTGGATATTCTTCATATTCAGATTCGCTTGGTAATTCTTCACCAGCAATCAAAAACCACTCATCAGCCAACCAAGCAAAACCAGAACCAAATTTTTGACGAAATTGCTGCTGTAGCGATCGCACTTGAGCAATTACTTCTTGAGCTTTTTCCCTAGTTACGGGTACGAGTTCGTCTTCTTCGGGACGAAATCGCGTTAAACCCACTGGCACAACTGCCACTGATGCCACCGCAGGCACTTCGCCACTATGAAAGGACGCTAAATCTTGTAGTGTTTGTTCCAAATGTTTGCCATCGTTTATACCAGGACAAACGACTACTTGAGCATGAATTTGTAGGCGTCTTTCTTGAAACCATTGGAGTTGTTGCAAGATTTGTCCGGCACGCGGATTTTTTAAAAGCCTAATTCTCACATCGGCTTCTGTGGCATGGACAGAAACAAACAAAGGAGACAACCGCATCTGTTCAATCCGCCGCCATTCTCGTTCTGGCAAATTGGTGAGAGTTAAATAAGAACCGTATAAAAAGCTTAAACGATAATCATCATCTTTCAGGTATAAACTATAACGCTTGCCTGGCGGTTGCTGATCAATAAAGCAAAACGAACAGCGATTATTACACTGAATTAGACCGTCAAATAAGGCAGTATCAAATTCTAGCCCCAAATCTTCGTCATAATCTTTTTCAATTTCAATGTAATGATTTTTACCAGCAGTGTCTAAAACTTCTAGTTCTAAAACTTCATCAGCACATAAAAATTGATAATCAATTAAATCGCGGGGATGCGTCCCATTAATTGCAACGATCGCATCCCCTACCTCAAAGCCAATTTCGGCTGCGATCGAATCTGGAAGAACCCTAGTAACTTTAGCAGGATGAATGATAGACATTGGTCATTTGTCATTGGTCATTAGTCATCAGCATAGAACAAATAACAAAAGACAAATGACCGATGACTATTAACTATTGTTCAACAAATTTCCCCAAATTGCCCCTAAGATTGCTACCCCAAATACCAACCGATACCAAATAAATACCCAATTGCTGTGGGTTTTGAGGAAGCGTAGTAACCCTGCGATCGCTATGTATGAAAAGATAGCAGCCGAGAGTACCCCAGCAGCCAGAGGAATGATCCCTGTATCGCCTAATCCGGTTTCTAAAAAACTTTTGAACTCTACTATCCCGGCTAAAACGATGGCTGGAATTCCCAGCAAAAATGAAAATCTTGCTGCTGTTTCTCTTTGTAACCCGATGAATAGTCCTGCTGTTAAGGTAGAACCTGAACGGGAAACGCCGGGAATTAATGCCAAAGCTTGGGCTAATCCCATCAATAGCCCATCTCTGGTTGTCAGGTGTTCAAAGTTGCGTTGCCGTTTACCCAGTTTTTCTGCGAACCCCAGTAAAATTGACATGACTATGGAAGCAGTGGCGATCGCCCCTAAGCTTCTAATTGGTGAATTATCAAAGTCTGGAATAAACTTTTTAATCAAAATTCCAAAAAAGACGATAGGTAATGTTCCTAAAATAATCCCTAAAAATAAGCGAAAGTTGTAGTCATTGTAATCTTTATGGGCGATCGCTCTTGTTGTCCCCTGGAGTAGCCGTGTCAGATCTCCCCAGAAATACCACAGCACCGCCACAATACTACCTAGCTGAATCACTGCGGTAAACGCCACTCCCGGATCGCCCCAACCCAGAACTACAGGCACAACTTTTAAATGTGCCGTGCTGCTAATTGGCAAAAATTCAGTTATTCCTTGCACAAAGCCTAAAAAAAGAGCTTGCAAGATATCCATCTGTTGTACCCCATTTGCCCCTGGGTAGGGCTGGGCACTCAAAACCTTCAGCGGCAATACCACCGAGAAAGTGGCAGATACTGCACTCAGAAACATGAACCATTGACGTTTTGATAAAATCATCAGCTTACCTGCGATCGCATTAATTAAAACCAATTACACAAACACTCGCCTAGAGAACTTACCAGGAAAACAGCTCAAGAAAACATATGTTTTTTACTCATCCCCTTCATCTTCTTCATTTCCCATAGCTTGAAAATGGGGAGTGGGGAGTAGAGGCAGAGGTATTTTCATGCCATTATTGTGTGATTTATCACATGAGTGTCTAGCTTAATCAAAGGTAAGAGGCAAGTGGCTTCAGGGGAAGATAGTATAAACCTCACCGATTGTGTGTAGTTTTTATCTCCTACTCGATACAACAAAGCGAGTGCTTTTTTTAAGAATACAAATGAATTCCGCAATTTATGTTTCTCTAGCAATTAGCTTAGGAGCAATTCCAGGCGCACTAAGTCGCTATTACCTGACTTTATTTTTTGGGCGTTGGTTTGGGATAGCATTTCCCTATGGAACCTTGTTTATTAATCTTACAGGAGCCTTTGTGATGGGCTTTTTTGCTACTCTCATCTCAAGGTTATCAGTTGATCCGAGTTTATATTTGTTAGTAGTAGTGGGATTTTTAGGTTCTTACACTACCTTTTCAACCTATACTTTAGATACCTCGAACCTCTTACGAACTAAACACTACAAAGCTGCATTACTTTACTGGTTTGGTAGTCCAATTTTGGGATTTATAAGTGTAGAGATAGGAATTTTCTTAGCAAATATGGTCAGCTAATGTGTGTCCCAATTGCACATTTATTGGTCATTAGACCTTTTGCATAAATATTTTTTTGTTGGGCTACGCCCCGCTTCTCTACGAGACGCTTCGC
>NZ_JCACKM010000246.1:0-6672 GCF_059505385.1 Desmonostoc vinosum | reverse complement strand
TAAATTACATAATCAAATTAAATAAAACTCTTGTGGGGTGGGCATCTTGCCCGCTCTAATTATGTAAGTTATATATGGAACAGCTTAGTAGCTTGCTTAAGTGTGGGGGCACGACTCCGTTCCGGACAAGTTCAGTACAAGTTCGCTCAAAGCAAGTTACTCAGTAACCAGAGGAGAAGTAACCAACACCCCCAATACACGTTTGATGTAAATTAGTCATTATTGGGTCAACCAGTAGGTGTTTTTCAAACAAAACAAAATTTTGTACTTGAAAAGCCTATCCTCTCTAGCTTTGAACCCTCTTGGAGGAGTTTAGAGGTTGACACCAACCCCGCAAATCCTTACCAGAATCGCTTTTGAGGTCATTTATCATTCTTACGATCTTGACAACCAAACGTCTGAAAAGGTATCTTAGCTACAGGTTGCCACTATTGAACCTTGAAAACCAAATATATCAAGCCTTACAGACCCCAGCGGTTTTAATCAACTAAAATCCCTATTAGGGATTGAAACCGTGTATGGTCGGAATATGGTTGAACCATATCGACGTTTTAATCAACTAAAATCCCTATTAGGGATTGAAACAGGTAAGCAGGAAGACAAAGCTTACTACATATGTTTTAATCAACTAAAATCCCTATTAGGGATTGAAACAGGAAGGTCGTATTTTAGCAGTAGGCGATCCAAGTTTTAATCAACTAAAATCCCTATTAGGGATTGAAACCCAGACCGATACCGCCCGGCGCGCGAATCGATGCTAGTTTTAATCAACTAAAATCCCTATTAGGGATTGAAACAAGGGAGTGCGTGAAGAAATTGAGCGCCTGGCGATGTTTTAATCAACTAAAATCCCTATTAGGGATTGAAACACCTAGTGATGATTTGTTCACTAGAAAATCTGCAATTAAGTTTTAATCAACTAAAATCCCTATTAGGGATTGAAACGTATTTATAACAAATTCAGAAGGTAACCCTGATGCAGTTTTAATCAACTAAAATCCCTATTAGGGATTGAAACAATGTACTGATATATTCATCTAGTAAACCTTTAATTTGTTTTAATCAACTAAAATCCCTATTAGGGATTGAAACATTTGATAATAAGTCTGTGTTTGTAGATGGTGTTTGTTTTAATCAACTAAAATCCCTATTAGGGATTGAAACGCAAGTATTATATATAACAATACTCTAAGACGAGTTTTAATCAACTAAAATCCCTATTAGGGATTGAAACCATACACCATTTACTTTACTCATTTTTCCATTACGTTTTAATCAACTAAAATCCCTATTAGGGATTGAAACGTGAAGGGATTATCCCCTGTGCAGGCGGGGAATATTGTTTTAATCAACTAAAATCCCTATTAGGGATTGAAACCGCCGAAGCTACACTCGCAAATTTATGCGGCAAAGCGAAGAGTTTTAATCAACTAAAATCCCTATTAGGGATTGAAACAAGAGGCTGAATTACTTTGCCAGTACGAACTAACTCGTTTTAATCAACTAAAATCCCTATCAGGGATTGAAACTACTTCCCAATTTCTTATTTTTAATTCACATTAGGCGTAATCCCAATCCCCAATTCCCTTTAAAAAGGCGGTAATTCTTTAAGAATCTTAAATTGAATATGATTAATTGCCAAATCACCGATGGGAATATCTTCTTTAGTCAACCTTGCACCTTGACTTGTGAGAGTTTCAAAAGAGATACCTTTACCAATTTCAATGTGATACCAACATAAACCCATAAAAAAGCGCGTAGGATAAGGCCCATTATTCCCGACATCATCAGGATTTGATTCCATTGGCAACCAACCATAATTTGGTACGTAAAACTCTAGCCACACATGATTAAAATCAGGTTGCAAAGGAACACCTTGTAATTCGCCATGAGCAGGACACTTATATCTACCTACAGTACGACAAGGAATACCATTGAGACGACACAAAGCGAGCAAAACACCGACATATTCACCACAGGAACCTACACCACGTTCTAAGACTATATCTGGGGTATCAATGTATGGTTTGATACCATAAGACAACTCATCATAAACATAATTGCGGATACTATACATTTTCCGCAACAAGTTTGTTTCAGAACCAATTGCTTCTCTAGCAGAACGGCGAACTATCACAGTATCCATTGCTAAATCGTCATCATCGACTAAGTAACGAGCTTGCAATTCTAGTGAAAGTTCGGGAATATCTTCTACATCTCTAGGTGTCAACCGATACTTAATGCCTCGAACTTCTAA
The DNA here is from genome assembly GCF_059505385.1 of Desmonostoc vinosum. NCBI lineage: Bacteria > Bacillati > Cyanobacteriota > Cyanophyceae > Nostocales > Nostocaceae > Desmonostoc > Desmonostoc vinosum. The sequence continues at coordinate 4,415 of NZ_JCACKM010000246.1, read as the reverse complement.
AAGTGCTTTCCAACCAAATATGTGTCGTTCGCCAGGGGTAAGGGAATCAAATTTAAATACTGCAACACGTTGCCCATCTACTACTTCTTCAGTAAAAGGCAGACCAATCGGTTCGACTTGTTTTACCTTTTGTCGCTCGGTTTCTGAGGGAAGGGCGATTCGCCACTCTACATCTGGTAGATAAACTTCATCTAAAGGAGCAATTTCTTCTGCATAGGACATTTCAATCAAATAGCCGTTAGAAAGAGCGTAACGCTTATCTGATTCGTAATGATAATGCAGCGGGTGAATAAAAGTGCGATCGCGATAAGTTAACTCGTGATTTGGGTCAGCATTTGGGTTATCGCGGATATAAGGCTCCTCAAAAGCATAAGCAACATAAAGACTATCTGGAGCAGAATCGCCATTTTGATAAATTGCAATGCCTGTAGGCGATTCAAAGGGCGTGAGAACGCTAAAATTCACTTCTCCCGTTGCCCGATCCATCGAGTAAACTGTTTGTTCTATGCGATCGCAAATCCACAAAGTCTCTTGGTTGACTGCCAAATTTTCTATTCCTACCCCAGGAGCATAAAATCTGGTAATTTCTTTGCGCGTATCACGGTCGAAAACCAGGATATAACCTAGTTTTTGGCAACTTACATAGATAGTTGATTCCCAAACAGCAACACCATCAGCCGGATAAGGCAAAGTGACAAAATGTTCCAAACCCCAAGAATTGAGCTTGCTCAAATAAACATGATGATCACGAGTTACCCAGAGGGTATCCTCCCACACAGCTAAGCCAGTTACGTCAGTAAATTCCTTAGCTTGATGAGGATTGAGAATTTTGCTGTTGTCAGAATCAGGATCAATCTCTAGTAGATGCCCCTTAATGCTATCAATAGCGATCAGCTTATCTTGGATAAACGCAATGCCACATAGGGTAGCAGCCGTAAGCGGTCGAATTGTCTTTTGCCCAAACATCTGGCTAACGGTCAAACTGGGGAGTGCAAAACTCTTATTAAGCATATCAATTTAACGGTTTAGCACACTGAAACAATTTAAAATTCCCGAAAGAATAGGGAGTAGGGAGTGGGGAACGAACAACCCATGTTTGAAAACTTGGATGTATCATTTTTTCGATACTTCACCGAAATAGTGGGGAGTAAAAAGTAAATAATTGTGGAATGTTCTTAGTAACGAGACTTCAACTCAAAAATTAATGTAATAAACTATACAATTAATGTATAAAAATCTCTCTTCCCCCATTCCCCACTCCCAACTTTCTACTCCCTCATTATCTGTAGAATGTATTCCGAAAAACTCCTTCGCCAGAGATAATACACACATCTCGAAAGAGGAAAAATTTACAAATGCTAAAAAGCATAATCTAGATTCATACAGTTTACAAAAAGCTGAATGTAACTTTAGTTGATGGTTTTCCGGCCATCACTAAATTATGATCAAAGTCTGTAACCATTTCTCGTAACCTACACGATGTCTGCTAATTCCCTGCCTGAAGGTGCCGCTGTTTGGCATAGTTTAGAAGTTAATCAAGCGCTAGACCTGCTCGATAGTAATGCAGACAGTGGCTTAACACCCCAAGAAGTTCAACAGAGATTACAAAAATACGGCCCCAATGAACTTGAAGAAAACGAAGGTCGCGGTGCTTGGGAGATTTTACTAGATCAGTTCAAAAACATTATGTTGTTGATGCTGATTGGTGTAGCTCTCATTTCTGGCTTTTTAGATCTCATGGCTTTGCAAAACGACCAACTAAAGCCTGGTGAAGTGCCATTTAAAGACACGATCGCCATCCTTGCGATTGTCATCCTCAATGGTATCCTGGGCTATGTCCAAGAAAGTCGAGCGGAAAAAGCCCTAGCAGCTCTCAAAAAACTTTCCTCTCCTTTAGTACGAGTCCTGCGCGATCGCAGATTATTGGATGTCGAAGCCAAGGAATTAGTGCCTGGGGATGTCATGCTGCTGGAAGCTGGGGTGCAAATAGCTGCGGATGGACGCTTGATAGAACAGGCTAATTTACAAGTACGTGAGTCAGCGCTAACGGGTGAAGCTGAAGCTGTTAACAAACAAGCAAAACTAAATTTATCCGAGGAAACAGATCTCGGAGATCGCCTCAATTTAGTGTTTCAAGGAACTGAAGTTGTCCAAGGACGCGGCAAGGTTCTGGTGACAAACACCGGAATGCGAACAGAACTAGGTAAAATTGCTGCGATGTTGCAGGCGGTAGAAAGTGAACCTACCCCCTTGCAGCAACGGATGACGCAACTAGGCAATGTCCTAGTAACAGGTTCCTTGATTTTGGTAGCGATCGTTGTTCTTGGCGGTGTAATTCAGGCAAGAGGTTTTAGTAACATCCAAGAACTCTTGGAAGTTTCCTTAAGTATGGCTGTAGCAGTAGTACCAGAAGGTTTACCCGCTGTCATCACCGTCACTTTGGCACTGGGAACCCAACGGATGGTGCGCCAGAAAGCTTTGATTCGGAAACTGCCAGCTGTGGAAACGTTAGGTTCTGTGACTACAATTTGTTCTGATAAAACTGGCACCTTAACTCAGAACAAAATGGTGGTGCAAGCAGTTTATACAAATAGCAAAACTTTTCGCGTTACAGGACAAGGTTATACTCCCACGGGAGATTTTATCTTAGATAGTCAAAAAGTCTCTGTAGAAGAATATCCAGAAATTCCGGCTTTGCTAGTCGCCTGCACTGTTTGTAATGACTCAGTATTACAAAAAGAAAAAGGGGAATGGGCAATTTTGGGCGACCCTACAGAAGGTGCTTTAATGACACTGGCAGGGAAAGCTGGTATTGAAAAAGATCAATGGGAAAGTAAATTACCCCGCGTTGCTGAGTTTCCTTTTTCTTCAGAACGCAAGCGGATGAGTGTGATTTCTCAAGTCAAGGAAGTAGCCACTGGTGACGCATCTTTGGGTGGGGTTGATCCGGCGATCGCTGGCTTTGTGCAATCTGAACCTTACATTATGTTTACCAAAGGTTCCCCTGAGTTAATCTTGGCACGTTGCACTCAGATTTATCAGGGTAATCACGCAAATTTTATAACCGATGAACAACGCCAAAGCATTTTGGCAGAAAACGACCAAATGGCCAGTCAAGGTCTACGAGTACTAGGTTTTGCTTATAAACCTCTGGGCGAAATCCCCCCTGAAGGCTCAGATGAAACATCAGAGCAAGGCTTGGTATGGTTGGGATTGGTAGGCATGTTAGACGCACCACGCCCAGAAGTGAAGGCAGCCGTCCAAGAATGTCGAGAAGCAGGCATTCGCCCAATTATGATCACTGGCGACCATCAATTAACAGCACGCGCGATCGCCACCGAGTTAGGAATTGCTCAACAAGGCGACCGCGTTCTCACAGGTCAAGAATTGCAACGGATTAGTGACCAAGAACTAGAGCAAAATGTTGATTTAGTTAGCATTTACGCCCGTGTTGCCCCAGAACACAAACTGCGAATTGTCCAGGCACTACAACGCCGGGGTAGATTTGTAGCGATGACAGGCGATGGTGTTAATGATGCCCCAGCCATCAAACAAGCTGATATTGGTATTGCCATGGGTATCACTGGCACAGACGTCAGCAAAGAAGCTAGTGACATGGTGCTACTAGATGACAACTTTGCCACCATTGTTGCCGCCACCAAAGAAGGCAGAGTCGTTTACACCAACATCCGCCGTTTCATCAAATACATCTTGGGCAGTAACATTGGCGAAGTTCTCACAATTGCTGCGGCACCTTTAATAGGCTTAGGAGGCGTACCCCTTACCCCCTTACAAATTCTGTGGATGAACCTAGTGACAGACGGTTTACCAGCTTTGGCATTAGCAGTGGAACCTCCAGAACCCGACGTGATGAAACGTCCACCTTTTAGCCCCCGTGAAAGTATATTCGCTAGGGGTTTGGGTTCTTATATGGTGCGGATAGGGATTATCTTTGCTATTATCAGCATTGCTTTAATGTGGTGGGCTTATAGACATACCCATGCAGCGGGGTATGAAGGCGATCCCAACGCTTGGAAAACAATGGTATTTACTACATTGTGTATTGCCCAAATGGGACACGCCATTGCCATTCGCTCTAACAACCGATTGACCATTGAAGTGAACCCCTTCTCAAATCCCTATGTTTTAGCGGCTGTTGTCGTCACTACGATTTTGCAGTTGATGCTAATTTACGTCCCACCCCTGCGAAATTTCTTTGGTACTCACTGGCTCAATCCTACAGAATTATCCATTTGTATCGGCTTCAGTGCGTTGATGTTTGTGTGGGTTGAATTGGAGAAGCTATTCTTACGCATAGTCGGCAAGAAGGCAGTGTAATGGGGGACTGGGGACTGGGGACTGGGGACTGGGGACTGGGGATTGGGGACTGGGGACTGGGGATTGGGGACTGGGGA
>NZ_JCACKM010000245.1:0-6725 GCF_059505385.1 Desmonostoc vinosum | reverse complement strand
CTTCTCCTGACGGAGACGCTACGCGAACAGAACTTTTCGCTGCGCCTCTGCGTGAGCTTTTCACAGTATTATTCAACAACATTAAAGACTTATGCAAGAAATCTATCAAACTTTAACCTTGCCATTTGTATTAGCGGTTGACTGAGTACTGTCTGGGGATGACGATCGCATTTTTCGCCCAGAGATATCATGTAACAAACCCATAAGTGCCGGTACAACGGTGGGGGTCAAAATTGTGGAGAATGCCAAACCGCCAGTCAAAACAATGCCTAATCCTTGATACAGTTCTGAACCTTGACCTGGTAGAACTGCCAAGGGCAACATTCCTAATACACTAGTGCCGGCAGACATGAAAATCGCACGGAGGCGATCGCTAGTGGCATTATATAGCGATGTATCATATTCCTCGCCTGCTTGCTGGAGTTGCAATGCTCGGTCTACAAGTAGAATCGCGTTGTTGACGACTACACCCGTGAGGATGACAAATCCTAACGCGGTAATCATATCCAATGCCACATTCATTCCTGGAATCCAGTTGGCTACAACTAAACTTAATAATGCGCCACTCATCCCCATTGGTACTGTAGCCATAATCACCACTGGATAGAGGAATGAACGATACAACGCCACCAACAACAAGTAAGTAATCAAAACTGAAAACGCAAATGCCGCCGCTAATTGAGCCACCGTTGTTGCTAATTGGTCTGCTGAACCTGCGAGTTCTAATCGATAGTCTGTTGGTAAATTAGCCCGTAAGGGAGCGAGGATTTCCTCTTCGGTGCGTTCTACTAATGTCGCCAGTGGGGCATCGGGTGCAAGAGAAACGGTGAGGCTAATCGATCGCTCCAAATCGACGTGATTAATGGCGTCTGCTCCTGTCGTTTCTACAACTTCAGCCACATCACCTAATTGTACCTGCCGTCCTTGAGTATATAGTGGCAATTGGCGTAGTTGCTCTGGTGTTTCCACTGCGGTATTTTGCAGTTCTACTGATACATCTAGTTCTTCCTTACCATCGATGTAATCGGAGGCCACACGACCACCTAATCCGGCTTCCACCATTGAACCAATTTCTGCTTCTGAGAGTCCCACTTCGGCAAGGCGTTCTCGGTTGGGAATGACTTGCAATTCACCAGCACCCATGACAAAGTTAGACCGCACACTTTGCACACCTGGTAAATCTCGTAATTTGCCCGTGATTTGCTTCTCTAAATCGCTAATTTGATTCAAATCAGCCCCGACAATATCCACCTCAAATTCCTTACCGGGATCGCGGAAAATCGAAATCCGCGATGGGACTATGAAGCGGTAGCCGGCAAAGTTGCCACTTTGGGCACGTAAGCGATCTACCATTTCAGCTAACCCGGTGGTGGTGGCGAATTCTGGTTTTAAGATAGTTGCAATCCCGCGCAGCGCCCCCGGACGATCAACATACATAATCCGCTCAACTTCTGGCTGCGATCGCAAAAATTTCTGTATCGATTCCGATTGCTGAATCGCTTCGGGAATACTGGTTCCTGGCAATGGTTCCGCCCGTAACACAACTAAGTTACGATTGCCTTCGGGTAAATAATCGGCGGGTGGAAGCAGAAATATACTGGTGACAAGTAAAGCCACAGGAATCGACAGCACTAATAATCTGCGCCTAACACGGCGGCGTCCCAGTGACCAACTGACCGTATAAACTAGAAAACTCTCCAATTTACCTTGGAAATAACGAAAAACCGCAGAACTTTTGGCTACTGAGCGCTCAAACCAATTACCACCTCGATATTCACCGCCTTGCATCATTTGGATTGCTTCTGATTGCTTGAGAAACAATCCAGAGAGCATGGGGACTAAAGTTAAAGCGGCAAACAGCGAAAATAAAGAAGAGGCAGAAAGAGCGATCGCCATATCAGCATAAAGTTGTCCGGCTTCACCTGTCACCATAATCAGCGGCACAAATACCACGACGTTGGTTAAAGTGGAACCCAGCATCGCACTCCAAACCTCTTGAGTGCCTTCAATTGCTGCCCGCATGGCACTTTTACCTTGCTGCATGTGGGTGAAAACATTTTCAATCACCACGATCGCATTATCTACGACCATACCGACTGCAAACGCCAATCCAGCCAAACTGATAATGTTCAACGTCCGGCCAAATGCAGACATGACGATGAATACCATAATTAGTGTGGTGGGAATCGTAATTGCCACCACTGCCACAGTCCGCATCGAACCAAGGAAAAGAATCAGCACGATTGTTGCCAGCAGTGCCCCACTCACGAGGTTGCCTTGGACAAACGCCACCGATTGATTGATGTATTGACTCTCGTCGTAGTTGTAAACAAAGCGAATGCCTTGATTTTGCCTGTCAAACTCAGCTTGCAGTGCAGCAATTTCGGCGCGGACGCCTTTAGCAACCTCTGGCACATTGGCCCCAATCTGCCGAATTACACCAACTGCTGCCCCTGGCTTACCATTAAATACCAAAGCGCTATCTTGTGGTTTGCGTCCCATCTGCACCTTTGCCACATCGCGCAAGTAAACAGTGCCAGAGGCATCACGCCGCAGTACAAAACCTTCAATTTGTGATAAATCTTGTGACCGGCTGACTGTGCGGACGCGATACTCCCGTCGTCCTAAAATTAATGGGCCACCCCGGATATCGCGGTTATTATCTCGCAGTACCTGCACCACATCACCAATAGTGAGGTTGCGATCAGATAAAGCTTTTGGGTCAATTTTGACCTCAACTTCTCGCTCTTGTCCACCGATGATCAAAAATTGTCCAGTCCCTTCTACTCGCCGCAACCGAGGAACTACAACCTCTTCTGCTAAATCGCGATAGCGGTTAGCATCCGGCGTAAATCCTTCTTTGGTATCAAAGGGAATCCACATCATCGGCGAACTGTTGCCACCCACCAGTTCTACACTTGATTCTTGAGCTTCTGGCGGCAAACTTTCCACCTGTTGTAAGCGGTTTAAGACATCAACTAGCCGTTCTTGAGCATTAGCATCTTGAGCGAATTCCAGCGTAATCGAACTACGCCCAGCACGGGAAGTACTACTAATTTCCTTAACGCCTAGCACCTCTTCTATTTGTTCTTCAATTGGGCGCGTAATTAAGTCTTCTACCTCCGCAGGGCCTGCTCCCGGATAGGTAGTTGTAATCGTAATTTCCGGGCGATCGCCCCCCGGTTGTAATTCTAGGGGTAACTTGAGTAAAGAGAATACCCCAAACATTGCAAGCAAGCAGAATAACACAAAAGTGCCATGTCGCCAACGGACAGCAGTTTCGATAAAGTTCATGGTGGGGAGTGGGGAGTGGGGAGTGGGGAGTGGGGAGTGGGGAGTGGGGACGCGGGGACGGGGAGACGCGGGGACTGGGGACGGGGAGACGCGGAGACGCGGGGACGCGGGGAGTGGGGAGTGGGGAATGGGGCAGGGGGCAGGGGCAAGGGGGAGATCTATGAGTAACTTCCCCCTACTCCCTACTCCCTACTCCCTACTCCCTACTCCCTTCACAGGTGCGCCATCTTGCAATCCATCGCCGCCACGTAGGACGATGGGTTGACCTGTTTGTAGGCTGGGATGGTAGATGGCGACGTTTTTGCCCATGTCAGCTACCATCTCAACTTGAATTTGTTTGGCTTTGCCATCGGCAACGGTGAAGACTAACCACTGGTTTTGCCTTCTGGTTATGGCGTCTCGTGATACCACAAAGCTAGAGCGATTTGTGGGCATGTTGAGGCTGCCTGCGATCGCCATTCCTGGTAATAACCGCGAGGGTGGATTGTTAATTTGAACACGCACGCGCTGGCGACGAGAAGCAGAATCGGCGGAGGGAACGACAGCTGTGATGGTGGCGCGTTGTTTCCATTGTGGGAGGGCACGAGCTGTCAAATTAATTGTCATGCCTGGGGTCACTCGACTGCTGAGTTCTTCGGGTAACTCTAAGAAGATGTCAAAGCGATCGCCTGCTATTAGGGTAATAATTTGACTAGAACTTTGTACTAAATCACCATTGCTAACATGCCGAGTCTGTACCACGCCTGATTCTGATGCCAAAATCTGGGTGCGTTGCCGTGCTAGTTCTGCTTGTGCTAAGGTCGCTTTGGCTGCTTCGACGTTGGCTTTTTGGGCGGCGATTTCCTCTTTAATTGGCCCGGCTTTGGCTTCGGCGAGTTCGGCTTCGGCTGCTAAGCGTTCTCCTCTGGTGTCATCTAATCTTGATTGCGCTTCTACTAATAATCTTTTGGATTCAGCACCCTCTTTTACTAGATTACTGATGCGTTTGAGGTTATCCTCTGCTTCTTGTTCGCGTGCTTTTGCGGATGTCACTGCTGCTTGACGTTGAGCAATAATTTCTGGACGAGTACCCACTTCTAAGCGTGCAAGATTGCTTAGTTGCTGTGCTAGTTGTGCTTTGGCTTGGGCGATCGCTAATTGTTGGTCGGTATCTTCTAATACAGCAATTTTCATCCCTGCTTGGACGCGATCGCCGGGTTGCACTAAGATTTGCTTGACAATCCCACTAGTTTGAGAGCGTAGTATTGACTGCTGACTAGCTTCTACTTGTCCTAGCAGTTGTATAGTTTTGATAGCGTTGCCGTTTGCTAAGGCGATCGTTTCTATGGCACGTGGGGGTGGTGCTTGTTTCTGTTGGGCAACAGAGGGTTTTGGTGAGCTACCAGGAGCCAGCAACCGCCAAAGAATAATACCCCCAGTTACGAAAAATAAGATTAGTAATGTCCGCAGCCAGGGTTTACCAAAACGAGTTTGTTCTGCCTTGGGCGACACAGAACTGTCTGACTGTGTTTCAACGTTAGAAACTTGAGTTTCAGAAGTGTCCATAGCAGTTAACGGGGGACTACTTGAGGATGAATGAACCGTTATTTATTAATTTGTTAAAAATAACGTTACCTTTTATATATTTTGATTGATAAATATGACAAGGAAATGTCAACCATCCTGACGTTCGTTGATTACGGGATGACGTTTGTTGATAACGGGATGACGTTCGTTGATAACGGGACGACGTTTGTTGATAACGGGACGACGTTTGTTGATAACGGGACGACGTTTGTTGATTACGTCGTGATTTCAATCACCTTAAAACTTAGATTTCTTGCAAAAGCGATCAAAATGCAAGTAACCGCGTCTTTGCTCTAGCCTATCATCATAAATAACGAATCATTTCCTGAACGCGATCGCGGGGTAAACCCAATTCTTGACTAAGAGTAACTTCAAGTTGGCTAGGTTCGGTGATGGGAAATTCAAATACAATCGTTTTCAAAAATGAGTCATTAGTTTTCACATTCACCAATGAAATCCCTTGTTGCTGCTGAATTTTAACCTCAATCGCCACCACCTTTTTCATCATCTGCCCTGCCGCTTGTTTATCTGCAAGCAGATATTTTTTGCTAGGAGAAAAACGAGCCAGAATGCGATCGCCTACAAAACCACTTCCTAGCCAAAATACCACCCCAATCAGCGGCAAAGATAACCAAAACATCAAGCCTAGCGATCGCAACACCTGAAACAGTTGTAGTTGACGCATGAATTTTGTATCGCGCAAAGACGCAAAGAATCAATAGACTTCTTGCAAAAATACTTGAACCGTCAGAGACTCAAGTCTCTGCCTAATAGCAAAAGTCCGTTGAAACGGACTAAAAATACTGTTATTAAGCTAAAAAACATCTAAATTACATAATCAAATTAAATAAAACTCTTGTGGAGTGGGCATCTTGCCCGCCCTAATTATGCAAGTTATATGTGGAACAGCTTATTAGTCGGTTTCAACCGACTTGAGTTATCAGCCAGAAAATTTATTTTCTGACGAGTATCCGACTTTTGCAAGAGGTCTAATATTTAACCTTGGTCAAAAGGTCAAATTCATCCTGCATTTATGCAATGCCATCTTAATTACAAATTACAAATTACCTAGTCACTTTTTAGCTTAATCTGATAAAAAGCAAAAAACACAGCAAGCTGAGCAAATGGGATGCTGATCTTACTTGTAGAAGACGACCCAGCGCAGTTAGAGCCACTGCGGACAGCATTATTAAAAGTCGGGCATACAGTAGATGCGATCGCAGATGGAGAGACAGCGCAATGGTTTGCCTTTCATAAAGACTATGACATGTTAATTCTAGATTGGATGTTACCCAAGGTGAGTGGCATAGAAATCTGTCAAGTATATAGGCAGGCTGGAAAAGTGGCTCCTGTGCTGATGTTGACAGCAAAAGACACTGTTTTAGATAAAGTAATAGGTTTAGATGCAGGTGCAGATGATTACATAGTCAAGCCCGTAGATGTACTAGAGCTATTAGCGCGAGTGCGGGCATTGGGAAGGCGATCGCCAATGTGGCAAGGAGATATACTCAGGCTGGGTGATTTGCAACTGCATTTATCCAACTTGGCGATCGAACGCGATTCTGTCACAGTTCAACTTTCCAGTCGAGAGTTCCAATTGATGGAATATTTAATGCGACATCCCCGCCAAGTGCTATCTCATAACCAAATTGAGCAAGCCTTATGGAATTCCCCAGACGCACCCGAAAGTAACGCAGTTACAACCCTAGTACGCCGCCTACGTCAACGTTTACAAACAATTGGTGCCAAAAATTGGATAGAAACAGTACATGGCATAGGCTATCGCTTAAATCCGCCAACGGCTTGAGTGAGGGACTGGGGACTGGGGACTGGGGACTGGGGACTGGGGACTGGGGACTGGGGAC